>SVCR01000145.1 GCA_015058265.1 Clostridiales bacterium | reverse complement strand
GGTTTTCATTATCAGCGGCAATCACGACTCTGCTGAGAGACTTTCGTTCGGATCGGATATCATGGACAGGGAGGGCATACATTTTGCGGGAGGCTATGACGGACGCACTCATATGTTTAAGCTGAGTGATGATCACGGACCGGTAAATATCTATATGCTGCCGTTTCTTAAGCCTCTGCACGTGAGACAGGCATGCGCCGATGAAGAAGCCGCTCAGACGATCTCAACATATACGGACGCAGTAAGATACGCGATAGACAAGATGCATGTTGATACATCTGAGAGAAATATATGCATCGCTCATCAGTTCTGCACGAATGCCGTAAGGTCAGATTCAGAAGAGATCTCGGTAGGAGGCCTCGACAACGTCGATCATGATGTCTTTGAGGTATTCGACTATACGGCGCTCGGACATCTGCACGGACCGCAGAATGTGTCTTCAGAACGCATCAGATATTCGGGTTCTCCTCTAAAATACTCGTTCTCAGAGGTCTCTCAGAAGAAGTCGCTGACAATTATAGAGCTTGGAGAGAAGAGAAACGCCGTAAGCGACATCGATATACGTACGTCTGAGCTTATCCCCGAACGCGATATGAAGGAACTCAGAGGCAGATTCAGCGAGTTGACTGATAGTAGTTATTATAAACATATCAAACGTGACGATTATATCAGGATCATCCTTACCGATGAGGAGGATGTGATAGGCGCGCTGGCTGAATTGAGGGCGATATATCCGAATATGATGCGCCTTGATTACGATAACGCAAGATCAAGAGCTTCATCCGTTATGCCGGTCCCGGAGGATTCCGACAGCAGGTCGCCGCTCGAGATCTTTTCTGTTCTGTATAAAGAGCAGAACGGGAAAGAAATGGATGAAGAACAGACTGATCTTATCAAAGGACTGATCGGGAAAATCTGGGACGGACAGAAATGAGACCACTTAAACTGAAAATGACGGGCTTCGGCCCTTATAAAGAAAAGACCGTGATAGACCTAGAAAGTCTCGGCACCGGAGGTCTTTATCTCATAACCGGTGACACAGGAGCAGGCAAGACATATATTTTTGATGCCATCACCTATGCTCTTTACGGCGAGATGAGCGGAAGCGGCAGGGATGTAAAGACTGTAAGGTCACAGTATTCGGGCGACGGAGAGATGACCGAAGTCAGCCTCGAGTTTGAATGCAAGGGAAAGCGCTACACGGTAACGCGCAATCCCGAATATACAAGAAGAAAGACCAGGGGCGAGGGCTTCACAAAACAGACTGCGGACGCGAGCCTCATCATGCCCGACGGGAGCCCTGTCAGCGGGACCACCAATGTGAATGCAGAGATCAGAGACATTCTGGGGATAGACAAAGGACAGTTCTGCAATATCGTCATGATAGCACAGGGAGAATTCAGGGAGGTACTGACGGCAGGCACTGATGAAAGGCAGAAGCTCTTCAGAAAGCTCTTCGATACGATGCCGTACAATGATCTTGTTGAAGAGCTCAAAGCACTCAACAATTCAAATAAAGAAGAGTACGAAGACAGCCTTAACGCTATAGAAAGCCGGCTCGGCAGCGTCAGCTGCAGCTTTGATGACGATCTTGCCGCAGAACTCGAAGAGATCAGAAAAAGCTCTGATACGGATCTGATCTGCGATTATCTTGAAAAACTTGAAAGAGCGGCTTCTTCTGTCTCCGCTTCGATCAGTGAAAGACTTAAACAACTCGATGAGAAACTGACCGGATTCAATACGACCATCACCATGGCCGAAGAACATGCAGCCAATGTCAGAAAACTCGAGAAGGCAAAAGACAGCAAGGCAGATATAGAAATAAGAGCTGAGACTGCGGGCGAAGCTCTGAAAAAAGCGCTTGCCGCTAAGCCGCATATCGCTGATCTTGACAGCGAAAAGACTCTTCTCGAAAACAGCATGGATTCATACGGCAAACTCGATATGATCTCTGAGAATATCAGGAGTCTGAACGGCAGATCCGAAGCTGCTTCAGCTGATCTCGAAGATGCTGAGAAAAAGTCTGATGAACTGAAAGCGGATATAGAGAATAAAGAAGCTGAACTTAAAAGCATTATGGATTCGGGCGAAAAGCTTCTGAAAGTACAGGCGGATATTAAAGGAGCAGAAGAAAGAAAGGAACAGCTCAATACGCTTAAAACAAAGATCGGAAATGTCCGGGCAAAGAGAACAGGATACGAGGAGCAGCAGAACGAAGCAAGGCCTCTTATCGACGCTTCTGAAGCCGCCGCTTCAGAATACAACAGCATGCTTACGGCCTATATGAAGGAGCAGGCAGGTATACTCGCGTCGGATCTCAGAGACGGACATCCGTGTCCTGTCTGCGGTTCTGTCGATCATCCTCATCCGGCCCCTCTGAATGAGGAAGCGCCGTCTGCAGAAGAACTTGAGGCTCAGAAACAGAAAGCCGAAGATGCGCGTAAAGCAGCCGAAGAGATCACCGGGGCAGTACACAAAGCTAAGGGAGAACTCGACGAGCTTGTTAAAAGTGCTGAAGCACAGGCGCTTGAGGTGACCGGAACTTCCGAACTCGAAGCAGCCTATAAGACAGCTGATGAAGGATCCGGGACTATAGATGAGGAACTCTCAGGACTTCGTGATTCGGAGAATAAGCTCAAAACAGAATCCGGCAGAGCCGCGGCTATCAGCAGGGAACTGCCTGGTCTTAAAGAAAAGCTCGAAAGCATCAGGTCCGAAATCAGAGAGCTCGAAAAAAAGAAAGCAGATCTTAAGTCCGAACTCTCGGCAGAAGGGGCTAAATACGAAGAGGTCAGGAAGGGACTTTCTTTTGAGAGTAGGGCTGATGCCGAAAAGCGTATCGCAGAGATCAATACGGAAACCACCCGGCTTAACAAGGCCATAGAAGACAGCAGGCAGGAAGTAAACGACGCATCCGCAGCAAAGCAGGCAAACGACGCTGCTGTAAATCAGCTTCAGGAAGTTGTCAGCGGCTATACAGCGGTGGATGAAGAAGCTGCAAAACGGGGAAAGACCGAAGCGGCAGAAGAAAAGGATATGCTTACGGCCCGCAATATCGAAGTCAGCGCCGAACGGAGCACCGCATCCGGCGCACTGACTTCGATACGAAAGATCGCCGAAGACATAAGCAGGATACGCAGAGAACACGAAGTGCTTGATCCGTTATACCGCACTGCTTCAGGCAGTCTTACCGGAAAGGAAAAGATCGCTCTTGAGACCTATGTGCAGGCATTCTACTTTGACCGCATAATCAGAAGGGCAAATCTCAGGCTCAGGATGATGTCTGAAGGCCAGTATGAGTTTGTGAGAAGCGGAAGCGTGACGGACAAGAGACATCAGTCGGGACTCGATCTCAGTATTTTCGACCATTACAGCGGATCGGCCAGGCCGGTCAGCACGCTGTCGGGCGGCGAGAGCTTCATGGCGTCACTGTCGCTTGCTCTGGGGCTTTCAGATGAGGTCCAGGCTTCTTCGGGAGGAGTGAGGCTCGATACGATGTTTGTCGATGAAGGATTCGGTTCTCTCGACTCCGAGACACTCGAAAAAGCCATGCGTTCTCTTACCATGCTTGCCGATGAGGATAAGCTGGTCGGCATGATCTCGCATGTAGATGTTCTGAAGTCCCGCATAGACAAACAGATCATTGTAAAAAAGACACGCGAGGAGGGCAGCAGGGTAATCGTTATAGTCTAGTTTGCCTTGTAAATGACCTTGTGCATTTGTTAATATTTAAGTACATCATTAATACTTGTTTAATCATCGTCTTACGAGGAGGAGTAAAATGATAAAAGTCGGCATCAACGGATGGGGAAGGATCGCTACTTGTGTAATGAGAGCTATCAGACAGTTCGAAGACATGGAAGTAGCAGGTATCAACTGGCGTAACGCGGATACTGATTACGTTGCGTATATGCTGAAGTACGATTCAGCATTCGGAAGGTTTCCTGAAGAAGTAAAGGCCTATGACAAGGGCATCATAGTAGGCGGAAAGAAGATCCCGGTATATTTCGAATCCGATCCGGCAAATATCCCATGGGGAGAATGCGGAGCGGAATACGTGATCGACTGTACAGGCACACTGACGACTACGGAAAAGTCAGCGCCTCATCTCAAGGCGGGCGCAAAGAAAGTCATCATCTCGGCGCCGGCAAAAGACAAGACCACACCGACGTTCGTATACGGAGTCAACCACACCTGGTACAAGAGAAATATGGATGTTGTATCGACTGCTTCGTGTACTACTAACTGCCTGGCGCCTATATGCAAGGTCATAAACGACAACTGGGGGATCTATGAAGGTCTTCTTACAACTATCCACGCTACGACAGGCAAACAGAAGACGAACGACGGCCGTACCAAGTACAACTGGAGAATGGGCCGCTCGGTATTCAACAACATCATACCTACGACCACAGGCGCGGCAAAGGCAGTAGCCCTCGTCATCCCTGAACTCGAAGGAGCCATCACGGGCATGGCGTTCCGCATACCTGCCATCGACGTATCCGCCGTAGACCTCGACGTTGTACTCAGAAGCTCGGCTTCATATGAAGATATAAACAAAGCCATGAAGGAAGCTTCCGAGACATACCTCAAGGATGTCCTGCTCTATACCGACGAAGAAGTCACATCCATAGACTTTATCGGATGCCCGGCGCCTTCGGTATATGACGCAAAGATGGGCATCGAGGTAAACGACAAGTTCTTCAAGGTCGTCGGCTACTACGACAATGAGTTCGGATACACATCCAATATGCTGCGCTTTGTAAGACACATGTACAGAACTGATATCGATACATTTCCTATCGTTCAGAAATAATAAAGAAAAGGAGTTGGGAATACAATGAAAAAGACGATCAGAGATATCGACTGGGCAGGCAAAAGAGCCGTTATGAGATGCGATTTCAACGTTCCTCTCGACGGTGATGTCATTACAGACGATACCAGAATCAAAGCGGCTCTTCCGAGCATCGAATACCTTATTGAGAACGGAGCATCGATCGTTCTCATGTCACACCTGGGCAGGCCTAAGGGACAGGCTAAGCCTGAGTTCAGCCTCGCGCCTGTGGCAAAGAGACTTTCGGAACTACTCGGCAAAGAGGTGAGATTC
>SVCR01000144.1 GCA_015058265.1 Clostridiales bacterium | reverse complement strand
TTTGTCAGTTCTTTCTTTTCTGCTTTTCCCTTCTGTTTTTTACAGATATTCAGAAAATACACCTCATCTTCATTTTTGATCACATACATGATCCTTTCCTGGGAGATTTTGATTTCCCACAGTTTTTTGTACAGTTGTCTTGTTGTTAGCACCGAAAATGCCTCGATACCATCTTCGTATATAAGCTGCCTTGCTGCCATGATCTCCGCTCTTTCAGATGGAGGCAATTTTTCTATATATTCCATTATCAGGTTTTTGCCTCCGGCAGTGACATAATCATATATAGTCATTGCGTTCACACTTTACATCAATTTTGATGTATTTGTCAATCCTTTCCATCACTAAAATTAATCCACGTGAGTCTAGTATATCGTAAAGGAACATCCGAAACTGTACACATTTCGCAATGCAAAAAATGCCGGTTTTCGGTAATGACAGCATGTTTTCCACATCACCATGCATCAAATGTCGGATCGGAGTACATTTCCGCAGGATCTCATGCAAGTAAAAAAAGAGAGCTTCCCGCATGTGGAAAACGGGGAGCCCGGACTTTCGTCCGTTCTCCCCGCTCTTCATCAGCTTTCAGAGCAGCTCAGCCATGTCTGCCGGCGTCTATTTTACCGTGACAATCGTGGACCTGTAGCGTCCGTCCTGAGCGTATGCGTAGATCTTGCATGTGCCCGTTCCGACGGCTCTGATCACGCCCTTCTTTGTGACCTTTGCAACACTTGTATTCGACGATTCATAGATGATACCGCGATGCTTCTTCACTGTCAGCTTCGCTGACTGCGGTATTGCCTTGGCCTTGAGCTCGAAGGTCTTTCCCTTCTCAAGAGTTATCTCGTAATTATTTTTGGCAGCCTGTGTCCTTACTGTTCTGTAATTGCATACCTTGCCGCCCTTTGTAGCCACGTGGACGACCTTCGATGTCGAGATGACCTTGTTGTTCTCATCCACTGCCACTATGAGGAACTTGTGGTATCTGCCCTTCTTGAGCTTCCTGCTGATCTTCCTGATGACGATCTTGTTCTTCTTCGTCGTTTTCAGCTTCTTCAGCTTTTTGGTCTTGCCGCATTCGTTGCCGTATATGACATATTTTGCGGCTCCCCTGACCTTCTTGTAGTTCAGCGTGATCGTCCTTGTGGTCTGCTTGTCAGACCTGAGTTTGATCGGCGCGACCTTGCTTCCCTTAGGGTCGGAATCATTCTGTCGTCCCGCGAGATACTTGTCCACCGCGCTGACATTTGAACCCGGTCTGATGCCGACGCTGTCGTTGACGGTATTGGCCTTCGCTTCTTCAGCCGCTTTGCGGGCTTCTTCTGCCTTGCGGGTTTCTTCCGCCTTGCGAGCTTCTTCTTCCTTACGGGCAGCTTCGTCGTCTGCCGCCTTCTTGTCGGCTATAGCCTTGGCAAGCGCGTTCTCCGCTGCCTCAAGCTTGTCCTTGACCTCATCGCCGGCCACCGCCTTCTGCTCGTCTGTCAGGGCGTCGTACGCCTTGCGGGCATCCTCGATGGCCGCCTTGTCTTCCGGTCTGATATCGGAAGGTGCAGGCAGATCGTTGACCTTGTCCGTTACGGCATTCGCCGCCTTCTTGTCATCGACGATCTTCTGAAGTGCGTTGAGGTTCGGGTCAACTGCATCGATCTTATCCTGCAGATCCTGGACTCTGTCAGGGTTGCCCTTATCTGCTTCAGGAATTGCAGCCTGAGCATTCATTGCATCAAGATCGCTCTGGAGATTTGCAATCTCATCTTCGCCTACTTCGAGGCCCTGAGCCTCTTCGATAAGCGCCTTAGCTTTCTCATCAAGAGCCTTAGCTGCAGCTTCAGTCTCGAGTCTCGGATCTGCTGCGATTTTGACAGTAACTGTTACAGTCTTAGTCTCTGTATCCGGATCGTTGACTCCGGCAGGCATTGTCAGTACTGCAGATACAGTTACTTCATTGCCCTCTCTGTTCTCGGTATCCTTAGATACGAAATTGTCGAGATTCCAGTCATTGTCTGCTATAGTCGCTGTCTCGCGTGCGTTGTTGCGGTTCTTGTCATCGATGTCGATACCATCTTCTGACGGAAGACCCAGACCTTCCGGTGTCTTAGCAGCATCCCATGCCACCTCGACAGGGTCGATCGCATCAGCCTTTGTCATGTTGGCGTTCTTGCTCTGATACGTCCTTCCGACTGTGATGCTTTCGTCCTCATTGAGTACGGCATATGCATAAACGGCTTCATTCTCCGCAGTCTTCTCAGGCTTTTCAGCAGTGACAGCGATCGTCACATCGTCAAAGATGATGTGTCTTCCGAGATTGAATGTTGCTCCCTTGCTCGGTCTCAGCGTTACCTCTGTGACATAATTTCTTCCGGATATGACATACTGGTCTTCAGTCTGCCAGTCTGCCTCCTGTCTTCTGTCCTGATAGAGGACTGTCTCATCGGTCGTGTTGACTTCGTCCGGGAACTTCGCATTGTAGTCGAGAGTTCCTTTGGATTTCTTGATCCCCCACAGACTCAGCTCGATTGGATCGTTATTGCTGATGTAGCTGTTGAGTGCATCGATGGCATCCTGTAAGTCCTTGGTCTTCTTCGTGAGGCCCTCAGGTGTCGATTCATCAAGATTACCCTTATATGTGCTCAGATCATCCTTCGCATCATTGACCGCTTTTATGAGCTCTTTCGGCTCCTCGATATCCGCCGCCTTAGCTGCAGTTACTGCATCACCGGCATTGGCGATAACCTTGTCGGCTTCTTCCTCGAGAGCGATTCTCGGGTCAGCATTCACCTTTATCGACAGCTTAGCCGTAGTCTTCATTCCTTTAGGTACTGTTGTTCCTTCAGGTATGGTCACGGTTCCGAGGATTGTGACCGTATGAGCTTCACGCTTTGACTTTAGAGCCGCGGCATCCGTCGCTTCTTCAGTTCCGTCTCCGGTAACCACTACGACTTTGCCGTCACTGACCCATGTAACGTCTGTGTTGCTCTTGCCGTTTTCGGTCACGATCTGGACCTCTCTCGGCAGGTCTTTGACTTCGCTTACCTTCGTGCCGTATTCAGCATTCACGCTTGCCGGATCAACGATCTCTATCAGCGTGTCTGCTGAGCTTGTGAACTCGTGCGACACTTTGACGAAATCGTTTTCTGTGATCTGCGCCCAGTTGTTGCCCTCAGGCGTTGCTCCCTTGGAGATCGCGATAAGCGTTTCTCCTCCGAAGTTGATCTTTGTCGATCCTGCTTCGAACGTGTAGCCTGTAGCCGGTCTGAGTGTCACCTGAGCGACGTATGTCGTGCTCGGCGCCACCCTCGTCTTTTCAGGATCCACTTCAGTGAGCGATCCGTCCTTGCCGACCTTGTACCATGTGATATGTTCAGCTCTGCTGTCCTTGTAGACGCTGTCGTCACTTGTGAAGGTCTGATCCGGCAGGTTCTGTCCGTTCCTGAGCAGTCCTGACAGTTTCAGTGTAATCGTTGTATCTTCGTCTCCGGAGCTTGTGAACTCATGGGATACTCTGATTGAGCCGTTCTCTGCCATCTTAGCCCAGCTGTTACCTGTCGTTTCCTCATCCTTGCCCTGTACTGTCATCTCCTTTCCGCTGAAGTTGACCACCGTTGAGCCAGCCTCGAATCTGTATCCGTCAGCCGGTTTGAGTGTAACCTGAGCAACATATGTTGTCGACGGTGTAACTTTAGTAGTTTCGGCACTAACCGGAACCAGCTCTTCGTTCTTAACGATGAACCAATCTGCATTAGCTACCTTGCTATCCTCGTCTACGATTTCAGCTGTCGTGATCGTCTGCGGAGGCAGTGTCTGGTTGTTGCGCAGAGCACCGTTCAGCTTAACTTTGATCACATTATCTACGGCTGCAGTCTTAGGGAAGGTGTAGCTTACGATGAGATCACCTGTCTCAGCATCAACTCTAGCCTTTGTAGTAACCGTCTCGTCTGTTGAGAACAGAACTTCATCTCCGCTGAATGTTACCTTTGTTACATCTGCATTGAATTCATAGCCCTTTGCAGGCTTGATTCTCAGCGTTGCCGTATAGATAGTGTCTGGTTCAGCGTTTGGTTTAACTTCCTTGGCATTGCCTTCAGCATCTGTTGCTGTCCATGCTACAGCAGGGAACCAGCTGTCGTTGTCTACACGGCTGTCTCCTGCGCTGCCTGCAGTCATGAGTTTCTTGCCGGCTTCAGGAGCGGTCACGCCCGTGAATGCGATAGGCTTATTCTTGTTGTTGTCCTTTTCGCCGTTAACGATGATGTTCTCTGTTGGATCGAATGTGTATGTCGCTGTGAGGACACTGCCTTCTGTATTGAGTGTGACATTATTCGAATCAACGTCTACTTCATCTACTCCTGCCGAAGTTGCGACATTCATCTTGACTGCCGGCAGTTCATTCTTATCGAAGTAGAATCCATCTGAAGCCTTCATCTTAACAGTCAGCTTGTATGGTGTGCCTGCAGCGAACTGATCCGTGCTCGGTGACCATGTGCTCTTGGTTACCGACACACCGCTTGCTGCAGTGGCTTCAACGTCTTCAGAAGGTGCATTCTGATATACAGGCTTCTCAATATCCTCCAGAGTTACATTTCTTACAGGATATGCCCATACCGCGTTCAGTACGACATTCTCGTCCATAGTGATGTCTTCGAGGTCCTCACCTGCCACGTGATCGGCAAGTTTGGCATCCGTATTCTTGGACCAACCCATGAACTTCGCACCGCTGTTTTCGTTATTGAACATCTGGCTGCCGTCCGGCAGTTTAATCTTCGTGCTCTTGTCGCCCTTGTATGGTGATGTTGAGCGGAAGATCGCTTCGTCTGTTCTGAAGCCATCGTTCGATGCACTCTTTGTGTATGTGCGGTTGTCAGGACCTGTGAATCTGTTGTCCTTTACAGTTACCTTATTCGGAGCTCCGCCGTTGCTGGTGGAGTTTCCGTAGAAGTCTACGGTGTAGTAAGTCTTAGCTACCCAGACTGCGTAGAACTTAACGTCGTTACGCATCTCGATCTGGAGTTCCTTCTGGGTGTTGCTTCCTCCCTCCTCACCATAGTGATAGGTATATCCGTCGATGGTCTTAACTCCTTCGATAGTGGAGTCAGCATAGTACTTGCCCTCATTTGCTCCTCCAGGCAGTACGCTGGAAGTATTGGAGTAAGTAGTCCATCCGAGGAAGTCATAGTTTGCTCTCGACGGTACCGGCGTAAAGCTTACCGTTGCCTTTTCACCCGGCTCATACTGGCGGGTGTCCTGAGGAGCATCAGCACC
>SVCR01000143.1 GCA_015058265.1 Clostridiales bacterium | reverse complement strand
AGATACTGCGGCTATGCAGTTACAGAGAATGACAGAGATATTCTCGGAGATAAAGCAGTTGATGATACATCAGGCTTCAGCGCGGAAGAATGTCTGCGTATCGCGTATTGCTCGTACAAAGTAAAAGAGCAGCAGGAGAAAGCTCTCGAGGAGAATTCTCTTACAGAACTCTTTACGACATGCGAGATGCCGCTGGTCCGGACTTTGGCGGACATGGAACTCACGGGTATCAAATGCGATCCGGATATCCTGAAGTCGATCGGCGAAGAGATCACCGGAAAGATCGCGCAGCTTGAGAGCAGCATCTACGAAGAAGCCGGCAGGGAATTCAATATCAATTCGCCTAAACAGCTGGGTTCGATCCTGTTCGAGGATCTCGCTATCCCTTATCCTAAGATGAAAGGGAAGAATAAGAGCGGCAGTTACTCAACAGCCGCGGATATCCTGGACAAGCTCAGAGCTGATCACAAGATCGTCGATGATGTGCTCGAATACCGCAAGCTCGCTAAACTCAACAGCACGTACGTTGAGGGCCTGCTCGCTGTCATTGCAGACGACGGCAGAGTCCATCCTCATTTCATGCAGACCGTCGCTGCGACCGGAAGACTCAGCTGCACAGAGCCTAATCTTCAGAACATCCCGATCAGAGATGATTACGGGAGACTGATACGCAAGGCTTTCGTCGTTCCTGAGGATGATATGATCTTCACCGGCTCCGATTATTCTCAGATCGAGCTTCGCATACTGGCTTCACTCAGCGGTGATGAATCTCTCATCAGCGATTTCAGGCAGGGCAAGGATATCCACAGGGCGACAGCTTCCAGGGTGTTTGGTATACCTGAAGATGAAGTCACACCTCTGGACAGGACCAGAGCCAAAGCAGTAAACTTTGGCGTAGTATACGGCATGAGCGGCTTCGGCCTCGGAGAGAGTCTCAATATCTCCAGGACGGAAGGCCAGAAATACATAAATGATTACTTTGATAAACATACCGCTGTCAAAGCGTATCTCGACCGCCAGATCGAAGATGGCGAGAGGGACAAAGCGGTCAGGACATATTTCGGCAGAATAAGACAGATCCCTGAGTTCGCTTCGAGGAAGTTCATGGATCGTGAGCTGGCTAAAAGGCTTGCCATGAACACCCCGATACAAGGGACAGCTGCTGATATTATCAAGATCGCTATGAATTCGGTATCAGAAGAGCTGGATAAGGGAGGTTTTGCCTCCAGACTGATCCTGCAGATACATGACGAGCTGATCGTCGAAGGACCTGAGTCTGAAGCCGATCAGATCAGAGAGCTGCTTGACAGATGCATGAGGGCAGCTGCAGACCTTGCAGTCGAACTGATATGTGATATCCATTCGGGCAAGACCTGGTACGATCTGAAATAACAGAAATCAGTCGACCAAACACCAGATTGACCCGCTCTTAATCAAAAAGGAGATTATTATGAACAACATTGCTATAACCGGAGGTGTCGGATCAGGCAAATCTACTGTTACAGACTATCTGAAGAGCAAAGGCTATACTGTTGTCGATGCTGATGAGATGGCTCGTGAGATGACCGGCCCCGGCGGAAAGGCCATGCCGTATATAATCGAGAAATTCGGACCTCAATTCGTAAGAAAAGACGGCGGACTTGACCGCGAAGCTATGCGCGATCTCGTGTTCAGGCATCCGGAGTATAAAGAGATACTCGAGGCAGGAACTACTGCTGTCGTCCTTCAGGACATTGAGGAGATCAAGAAGCAGCATGAAGCTGCAGGAGACGGGCTCCTGTTCTTCGATATCCCATTGCTGTTTGAGACTGGCCAGGCCGGTAATTATGATGCTGTATGGGTCGTAACTGCAGAATACGATATCCGCAAGGAGAGGATCATGCAGAGAGACGGCATCGATGAGATGATCGCCGGTCTTATAATGGATTCACAGGAAGAAGAGGAGCTGAAGATAAGCAAAGCGGACTTTGTTCTGTATAACAACGGGACAGTCGCCGAGCTTCGCAGAGCTGTCGATGACGCGATCGCGCATTATGTTGACTGATAATGAATAGGATCAAGGAAAGTATCACGAAGAAAACATTGATCTCAGTAGTGGTACTCCTTGTGATCTTCTCCGTAATAGCCGGGACGGCAGGTTACAGCGGCTTCACCAAAGCGCTCCTTAATCAGTATACCGAAGACGCTTTCAGAACTGCTGAAACAGCAACTCTCCTGATCCAGGGAGATGATATCTACCGGTA
Organism: Clostridiales bacterium; assembly: GCA_015058265.1. The sequence goes on along the minus strand of SVCR01000143.1, from coordinate 3,033 downwards.
TTCGAAAAGCGGGGGGAAGACAAGTGAATACCGCCATACCCTGAGCATGTTGTCACGCCTGTGTAATGCATCAGGCGCGACTTTTATTTATTTGATACAACCTGATCGCTCTGATTACGGACACATAACCTTCATCTTCTCTGCTATGAATAGTAAAGTTGATTATACTCTGTATGATTTCGGTTATGTCAGAGAGACTACTAATGACGATTACAGAACTAAATACCGTCAGCTTTACGAGACATCCAGTGACGAAGCTCTTGTAATAAGAAATAAAGGATTTATCGAAACAGATCCGCATATTACAGTCATGAAGGCCGTGAAAGGCTCTGATAACAAAGTCAAAGGGATTCTGTGCGTCCAGAGGCAGATGGATGTTCTTATTACGGCGAGAAACTACTATGTCAATATGCTGATAGCCCTGTTCGCTTTCGCTGCAGTCTTATCAGGCGGTCTCTTTACCGTATTCATGAACAATACGATGATCGAACCGATCCGCAGCATGACAGCCGAAGCTCTGAGGTTCGCCGAGAACGGAGATCTGCCGGAAGAGAAGCTTTCCGCTACTATTACTACTCCTGATGAGATCGGTGTCCTTGCGCAGTCGATCGACAGCATGGAGGAACAGCTCAACGACAATGTCCATGAGCTGACGAGGATAACTGCGGAGCGAGAGCGTATCAACACTGAGCTCTCACTTGCTGCCGCTATTCAGAAGAATATGCTCCCGAGCGTATTCCCGCCTTTCCCGGACAGAACAGAATTCGATATATATGCGTCCATGGATCCTGCCAGAGAAGTAGGAGGGGATTTCTATAATTTCTTCTTTGTGGATGATGATCATCTGTGCATCCTTATCGCTGATGTATCCGGAAAGGGTATACCGGCAGCGCTGTTCATGATGGCATCAATGATCGAGCTGCACAATGCAGCACTTACAGGCAGAAGTCCGGCAGAGATCTTTGAGTACGTGAATACTTTGATATGCTCGAACAATAAACTGGATATGTTCGTTACCGTCTGGCTGGGGATACTGGATGTCAACACCGGTGTGATGCAGGCGAGCAACGCAGGACATGAGTACCCGTTCATCTGCAAACCGAACGGAGAGTTTGAGATGATCAAGGACAAGCACGGACTTGTCATAGGCGCGATGGACACTGTTAAATATACAGATTATGAGATCAAACTCGAACCTGGATCGAAGATCTTCGTATATACCGATGGTGTTCCTGAAGCTACGGATATCAATAACACGCTCTTCGGTACAGACCGGACTCTTGAGGCGCTTGATCTCGCAGCTGACAGGGGACCTGAAGAAGTATTGCAGGCAGTCAATACAGCTGTTGCTGACTTTGTCGGAGAAGCAGAACAGTTCGACGATCTTACTATGCTCTGCCTTGAATTTAAGGGCAGGAAATGCTGACAGCTGTTGCAATCAAAGGCGTTCCGGCTTTGTACTAAATTAGAAAACAACTGATTTCGAAATTTATAAAAAAAGTACTTGCATTTTAGTATCGAAGTGCCTATAATACATAATTGACGTGTGGATGTGGCGGAATAGGCAGACGCGCATGGTTGAGGGCCATGTGGGCAACCGTGCTGGTTCGAGTCCAGTCATCCACACCATTTTTTTATCAAAAAAATGGTGTTTGCCTTATATGCCGGTGTGGCGGAATTGGCAGACGCGCCGGATTCAAAATCCGGTGATAGCGATATCGTGTGGGTTCGAGCCCCACCACCGGTACCAATTAATTACCATCATACAGACTACAATCAGGGTGAAGGAGAGTACTATGAGTCAGGGAATGAGCAGTATTATTCTTATGGTAGTTCTTATCATAATGATCTATTTCATGATGATAAGACCGCAGAGGAGGAAAGATAAGGCTGACCGCGAGATGAGAGAGAGCCTTATGGTAGGAGATGAGATCGTTACTATCGGCGGCATCGTCGGCAAGGTCACCAAGATCACAGATAAGACCGTTTTCATTACTACCGGCGCTGATAAAACCAAGATCGAGTTCCTTAAGACTGCTATCGGAAGCGTATCCAAGTCAGAAGCAAACAAGGCTGAGGCTAAGAAGGAAGAGAAATCCGAGGATGCTGAATCCAAGGCTAAGACACCTGACAGAGACAAGAAGGTCACACCTAAGAAGCTTTCCAGAAAGTCAGATGAACAGCAGGCTGAATAATTTATAGATAACTGTATCAGTATTGAAAATTGTACACTAAGCACCCTATATCAGGGTGCTTTTCTTGTTGAAAAACCAATAGCAATCGGATACAATAGATTGAATAATTGTTAAATGTCGTATTATGCGTAATTTGGCATTTTTCACATATTATTAATGAAAGGTCAGAACATTCAAAATGAAAAAAGGCAGAAAGAAAGTATTAGCAGTTCTGGTAATCGTAATTTTGATTTTCGGCTGGTTCGTATCATTCTTCGGACTGGGCGACAAATTCGATAACCTCGGCAAGCAGCTGAAGTACGGTCTGGACATCAACGGCGGTGTCTACGTCCTGCTCGAGGCTGATACCAAGGAGACCGGAACAGAACTGACTCAGATCATGAACCAGACTAAGAGCGTTCTTGAGAACAGAGTCAATGCTATGGGTATCAGCGAAGCTCAGGTATCCATAGAAGGTAACAACAGGCTCAGAGTAGAGATGCCGGGCGTTGAGAACGCAGAAGAGGCTATCGAACAGATCGGTCGAACAGCTCAGCTCCAGTTCTTCCTCGCGGACGGAACTCTGGCTTTGACCGGAGACGGCATCAGTGATTCTCAGATAGCTACCGATACTAACAACGGAGGCTATAAGATCACCATCGACTTTACAGCTGAAGGAAGTGATCTCTTTGCTGATGCTACTGAGAAAGCGTACAGCGGAACTGTAACACCGACTATGAAAGACGAGGAAGGCAACCTTGTTGCAAACACTGCCATCGTTATCTGTCTTGATGATGAAGTCATTTCGGCTCCGACTGTTAACGAGAAGATCAATTCAAGATCCTGTGAGATCACAAGA
>SVCR01000142.1 GCA_015058265.1 Clostridiales bacterium | reverse complement strand
GAATACAGATGAGAAATAGTGATAAACGGGGAGAGAAGCAAGCAATGAAACAGTATATAGTGGATGCATTCACAAGGAAGCCGTTCTCAGGGAATCCTGCGGCAGTATGCGTGATGGAGAGCTGGCCGTCAGAAGAGTCTATGATGAAATTGGCGATGGAAAACAATCTGTCTGAGACAGCATTTATAGTCAAAGAGGAACAGGGATATCGCCTGAGATGGTTCACGCCGGGAACCGAGGTGGAACTGTGCGGACATGCGACTTTGGCTTCTGCATATGTGATACTGAATCATTATGAGCCGGAAAGCGATGAGGTGTGTTTCAATACTTTGAGCGGCCTGCTCACAGTGAAGAGGAACGGCGACCTTTACGAGATGGATTTCCCGACTTATGAACTGAAAGAGATCCCGGTTACCGATGATATGGAGAAGGCTTTCGGTGTCCGGCCTATCAAGGCAGTCCTTGGAATGGATCTTATCTGTGTCTTCGATGATGAAGAACAGGTCAGGAATATGCAGCCTGATCAGATGATGCTGAAGAAGATCGAGGGGCGGCTTCAGAACGCTACGGCTCTCGGTAAGGACGCGGACTGCGTGTCAAGAAGCTTTGCGCCTAAATTGGCAGTAGCGGAGGATCCGGTGTGCGGATCGGCACATTGCCAGATCGCGGATTACTGGTCGATGGAACTGGGGAAGACGAAGATACATGCGTATCAGGCGTCGAAACGCGGCGGGCATCTGTATTGCGAGATGCGCGGGAACGGAAGGATATCGATCAGCGGCAAGGCAGCGCTCGTCGCGATAACAGAAATATACGCAGAGCTGTAAGAAACAAACGAAAGTGACCGGCCTTCCGGATGCTGATGCATACGCGGAAGTCGGTACAGTATAAGAGGGAGTAAAGTAGAATGAATATTCTGGTACTTAATGGCAGCCCGAGGCCAAAGGGCAATACGGCGCAGATGATAGCAGCATTTCGTGAAGGTGCAGAATCTGCAGGAAATATAGTAGATGTAGTCGATGTATGCAGGAAGAAGATCGCAGGATGTCTTGCGTGCGAATACTGTCACACTAAGGGGAACGGACAGTGCGTGCAGAAGGACGACATGCAGGAGGTCTATGAACTTCTCAAGGATGCGGAAATGCTGGTGCTGGCTTCACCTATCTACTATCATGGATTGTCAGGTCAGCTGAAGTGCACGATCGACCGCTTCTATTCAGCTGCATATCCTAAGAAACCGGAGCACCTAAGGAAGGTCGCGATGTTCCTCAGTTCCGGTGATCCTGATATGTATGAGGGAGCGATGTTCTCGTTCCAAGGTGATTTTCTGGGTTACCTCGAGCTGGAGGATATGGGTGTATTCACACATAACGGATATGGTCCGGGCGTCTCTGAAGAGGAACTGGCTGAGTTGAAGGAATTCGGAGCATCGCTGTAGAAATATCAAATCATGAAGAGGGGGATGGGGGCATGAGAAATATAGTTTTAGACCAGTCAATGGATGCTGATCGCCACCTGACGATACTTGAGGTCCGTTATCCGGAACCGGAACAGTGGGATATTGACAGCTTCAACAAAATGAAGGAGCTGGAACTCAGCAAGATCCGGGAAGAGGGTGCGGAATATGATCGTGAATCATGGTTCCGGCAGGAATCATATTTCAGATACTTCAGAAAATTCAAGAAGACAAGTCCTGTTATGATGCAGGTTGAGTCGTTCCTCCTTAAGGGCAAGCCTTTCCCTGAAGGAAGGTATACCAATGCCGTTGCATTCCTTACTGAACTCAAGACAAGATGTCTTCTCGGTTCACATGATGCGGATATGATCGAAGGAGACCTTGTAATATATAAGGAAAAAGAGAAGACGTCGTTTCCGAGTATCCACGGGGGAGAAGTGCATAGTTATCCCGGAGATATTACCTGCAAGGATGATAAGTCAATAGTTGTCAGTATGATAGCAGGAGCTGATGCTCGTACTTGCCTGAATGAAAGCAGCCGCCATGTGTTATACTTCGCATTCGGTACACCGGGCATGGAGACTGATATGCTAAGGGGCTATCTCGGGCAGGTTGAGCAGTATGTGAAAGTGCTGGCACCGAGCGCCGGGACAGAGCTGCATGTATTCTAAATATTGGTTTGAAAAAAGACAGACTGCAAAGATGACAGAGAAGAGTGAATTACTATACAAGCTGATGCTGAGAAAGGGCTACCCTGAAGCATTCGCAAGGATCATAGCAACTGAGATGAGTACTGATTATACCGCTGACAGGATGATCAGTTACATCGGAAGCAACGGGAAACGACCGCTTGAAGAGGTTGCGGATGAAATGCTTGCGATCCAGAGTGACCGGGACAGAATAAGAGACAAACATATAGCTGAACACGCACAAGCCAAGATCAATGATCTGTACAGAAACATTAACGAGTGATCTGTTGCAGGCTGATACAGTCTATTCCTCACCAGGGAAGGATATTCAGTTCGATATTGACCATGCGTGAACTCGAATCATATGAGAAGAAGCGAAAAGGTCCTGCTGAGCAGGTTCTGCAAACGTACACCGCTCATTTGAAAGAGATACTCGGAGTGAAATAGCATAGAAACCGGAAGCAGGATAATACCGAATCGATTACAGGAGAAATATTGTTCATGAAGAAAACATTATGTCTGTATTACAGTAGAACTAATCTAACAAGAGTTATCATGCGCAGGATAGCGATGCTGACGAATGCGGATATGTATGAATATACTGACGGCAAGAACCGCAGTGGTATCAAGGGATACATCATGAGCTGCATTGATTCAGTAAGGCCGCTGCCGGAGGTGCACATCATCGGAGAGGAGCCTGACTGGGAATCATACGACCGAGTGATCGTTGGAATGCCTGTCTGGGCTGAGGCTCCATGCGTTGTAGGAAAGGCTTTCCTGCAGCAGTTCAGTCACAAATTCAATGGAGACCTGTATCTGGTGATAACACATATGGCCGGCACGAATTACGATAAAGCGATACGCAAGATATATCAGCATTGCGTGACCGATCCGAAGGGATACCTCTCGGTACAGACGAAGGACCACGACCCGGAGAGGGAGATCCGGAACTTTGTACGGAGCCTATAGTACTAAACAGGACATTGAGAATGGCGGATACATATAACAACTACATTGGCAGGGGCTGGACGAGGCACGAAGCTTTCGCAGATATCCTCCGCAGGAATCCTCCGAGAAAGGAGTATCGACGCGGGGATATTGTCGTGCTCAATGTGAAATTCAATTACAACGGCAGCACCTATTGCTATATCAGCAAGGACGATGTCTATAAGCCGGGAGACCTGGTCAAAGTCAGCGTGCGCGGCGAAACCAAAGTCGTCACTGTCGACAGCGTCGGCTACTACTCAAAGGCCGAGTATCCGTTCGGCGGAGTCGGTCTCAACACAGTCCTCGGACCGGCAACGGGTGATCTCGCGGAGAAATACCGCGAGGCGATCGAAGAAGAGAAGCAGCAGGAAGAGGACCTCGAGAAGGTGAGATCTGAAGCCAGGGTTCTGCTTGAACAGGCCCGCGCAATGAAGGCGGAAGCCACTGAAGAGCGCAGGATCGCGTATGAGCTCAAAGCAGCCGCAGAGCGCAAGATAGCCGAAGTGCAGCAGATGATCGATGACGCAAACAGGGCCAAAGCAGAAGTGATAGAGGCCAATCGCGAGCTGATCGAGAGATCGCTCTCCGGTCTTGAGCGCCGAATGGACAAGGTCAGGGAGAAAGCAGAACAGCTATCCGATGCCGACGACACATCAGCGCATATCCGCTCGACTATCGACAAACTGGACAATGTGTATATGCCTAAGACCCGGGCGATGATAGCTCACTACAGAGACATATTCAGCGAAGCTATCCCGGCGGAGAAGATCGATCAGCTGAGAACGGATGCTTTGGCTGCAATAGATAAGTCTAACGAGGTATATGACAACATCCTGGCCAGTCTGTTCGAGAAGGACATGCTGGAGCTCTATTCAGAGATGAAAGCCCTGCAGACGATGTTCGCGATAGCAGGACTGACGAATTCGGATTTCGATGTGAAGCTGTGATATACGCAGGCAACGATGCAGACAGAATAGAGGCCTGACGTAATAGAACAGGGACTGAGATAACTAATTACAAGACTGAAATGGAGATCACTAATGAGACTGTTGATCATAAGACATGGTGAACCGGACTATACAATAGATTCATTGACCGAGAAGGGCTGGCGCGAAGCCGAATACCTCTCGGAGATGCTGGTCAGGAAGCTGGACCAAAGCAACAGGGACGGCAAGACGTACTTCTACATGTCGCCTCTGGGCAGGGCGCAGGATACCGCTGCTGATACGCTCCGCAAGTTAGGGTGCTCAGCCGAAGTTAAGCCGTGGCTGAGGGAGTTCGATATCTTCATAGACAGACCGGATGACAAGACCAGGAAGCGTATAGCCTGGGACTGGCTGCCGGCTGACTGGATGAAGGATCCGCGCCTATTTGATGTGGATCACTGGGGCGAGAATGAGCGAATGGCCGCCGGCAACGTCGGAGAGGAATACCGCAAAGTGGCCGATCAATTCGACGAATTGCTGGCGCAGCACGGATACAGACGAGAAGGGAATTACTATAGAGCCGAGCGTTCGAACCACGATACACTGGTGTTCTTCTGCCACTTTGGCATCGAGGGCGTGCTGATCAGCCATCTGCTCGGCGTAGCGCCGTCGCCGATCTGGCAGGGGTTCTGCGCACAGCCCTCCTCAGTGACGACAGTAGTGACCGAGGAGCGAAGAAAAGGAATCGCAGCCTTCAGGATACTCTCATTCGGCGAGATCACACACCTGGATGAGCACGATGAAGAACCATCATTCGCAGCAAGATTCTGCGAATGCTACGAAGACGAGAGCAGACATGACTAGATCTTGATCGTCAGCACGTTAAGTCCGAATATGTTATGATACTGGATCTCTTCGGCGATGGAGTAGACCATGCGTATACCGATGTTGGATACTGCGTCGCCGTTTTTCGCCAGATGATTGCGCTCCGCCGGGTCGAATGGCTGGCAGTCATCTTTGATCCTGATAATAACACTATCATTTTTACAGACCACTCTGATATCCACAGAGTGGTTTTTATTGTCCTTGACAAAGCCGTGCTCGACAACATTGACGACCATCTCTTCTGCCGCGAGAGCCGCGTAGTGCGACCTGCGGGTATCGATACCTTTGCTCAGGCAGAATTCCTGGATGTGGCGTGAAACGCATACCGCTTCTGACAGGCT
>SVCR01000141.1 GCA_015058265.1 Clostridiales bacterium | reverse complement strand
CCTTGCAAGCGAATGCCGCGATATCCTCCGCTACCTCAGCGAGCGCGTCAGCCGTATAATAAGTATATTGCATCTTTCTTACGAAATCATCAACTGACAGCGGACTTGAGAATCTTGCCGTTCCGCTGGTCGGCAGTGTGTGATTTGGCCCCGCGAAGTAGTCGCCCAATGCCTCCGGACAGCTTCTGCCCAGGAATATGGATCCGGCGTTCTTCACTTTGTCGAGGATGTCGAACGGATTGTCCACGCACAGCTCCAGGTGCTCCGGTGCTATCTCGTTTGCGATCTCTATCGCCTGATCGATGCTGTCGGCGATGATGATCTTGCCGTTGTTATCTATAGAAGCGGATGCTATCTCTCTGCGTTCGAGCACGGCCAGCTGGGTTTCCAGTTCCTGCTGCACCTTCTCAGCCAGTTCACGTGAGTCTGTGACCAGTACCGCACTGGCATTTCTGTCATGCTCTGCCTGCGACAGCATGTCCGCAGCCACTACAGCAGCATCACTCTTCCCGTCAGCGACAGCGAGTATCTCACTTGGTCCGGCAATCATGTCGATAGCTACCTTGCCGAAGACCTGACGCTTTGCCTCTGCAACATAAGCGTTGCCCGGTCCGACGATCTTGTCTACCTTAGGGATCGATCCCGTTCCGTATGCAAGAGCAGCTATCGCCTGAGCTCCTCCTGTCTTGAAGATGCGGATCCTGCCGGCTGAGGCAACTGCCTTCTGTGCTGCCTGAGCTGCCGCAACAGTTGCAGGCTCCACAGTCCCGTCCGCGTTCGGAGGAGTGACCATGATGATCTCGCTGCAGCCGGCGATCAGCGCCGGTATCGAGTCCATCAGGACTGTCGACGGATATGCTGCTGTACCTCCCGGGACATACAGTCCCGCTCTCTCCAGCGGAACTACCTTCTGGCCCATTACCACACCCGGATCGTTGATTATGAAGCTGTTCCTCACCTGCCGTCTGTGGAACTTAACTATATTAGCTGCGGCTCTGTCCAGAATGTCCGTGAATCCCGGATCAGTCTCTGCCAGAGCATCCATAGCATCTGCCACTTCTTTTTCGCTGAGCTCCAGCGCAAAGCCGTCAGGGTCTATCCCGTCGAATCTTGCTGCATATCTGACCAGAGCCTCATCTCCGTTCTTTATTACGTCCGCGATGATCTCTGATACGACACCTTCAACGCTGACAGTAGGCTCAGTTCTCGCGAAGATCTCCTCCGGAGTGAGCTCTGCATAATCCATTATCCTGATCATTTTTTCTCTCCGTTTATCTGTCCGAGCAAGCCTTTTATCTCCTTGCTCTTGAAATTGTAAGATGATTTATTTGCTATCAGCCTTGCGCTGATCTGAAGGACCTCCTCAACAACAACGAGGTTGTTCTCTCTGAGAGTAGTCCCCGTCTCAACGAGATCGAATATGACATCTGACAGTCCGAGTATAGGAGCTATCTCTATCGATCCGTTGAGCTTGATGATATCTATATCTCTTCCTATGGAAGAATAATAATTCTGCGCTATATTCACGAACTTGGTCGCTACCCTGAGCGGATATTCGGAATCGTCTTCAAAGCCCTTCGGTGCGGCCACTGCCATGCGGCATTTTCCTATGCCGAGGTCGAGCAGCTCATAGACGTTAGGTTCATACTCGAGCAGTATGTCCTTGCCGGCCACTCCGATATCGGCAGCACCTCTCTCGACATAAATAGGGACATCTGCCGGCTTGACCCAGAAGTACCTTACTCCCGCGTCTCTGTTCTCGAATATCAGCCTGCGGCCTTCGAACATATCACTGCATCCGAATCCCGCGTCTTCGAACATTTTATATACTTTCTCTCCGAGCCTTCCCTTAGGAAGCGCGATGTTTATCATTGTACCCAATCTCTGTTCCTCTTTCAGTTACGGATCAGTCTTCGTCTTCAAGATCCCTCTCTGCGGCTCTGACATTTACGAAGAAATTCTCGATAGCATCATCACCTGCATTCCTTCCGAGGGTTGCCAAAGTATCAAGATATACGGCAAAGCCTATAGCGCGGGATCTCTTGCCCATCCTGTTCATCAGCATATCGTATCTGCCTCCTACAAGGACACTCTCAGGTATCCCCCCGATATATCCTTCTATGGCAAGGCCGTTATAATAGTTGATATTGCTGATAATTGAGAAGTCCACTACTACGTGAGCCGCCTCTTCGGCACCGATGTCTGCAAGCACACTTTCGAGCTCGAAGAATTCATCCGCCGCGCCGGTGCCTTCACATATCCGATGCAGTTCCGGCATTACCTCGTCCGCGCTGCCGTATAATCTGAGCAATGCGACCAAAGGGCTGTATTTGTCTTCCGGGATGCTGTTCTGCTCGCACAGCTCGACTATCCCGTGGATATTCTTATCACCCGCCAGTCTCAATATCTCGTCTCTCAAGAGCCCTCTTCCTGCAGCATCCTCTGCAAGAGCGATCAATATATCCAGGTCGGAAACCTTAAGAATGTAATCATGGTCTTCGGATATGATCTCAAGACTTCTCGCGGCAAGCTCTATCACTTCGGTAACACACGCATTGTCAGCAGCACCGATACACTCGAGCCCCATCTGCATGATCTCTCTGAATGTATTTGATCTCTCGGAGACTCTGTAGACATTCTCGTCATAATACAGTCTCTGCAGATCATCCGGCCTGTCCGCAAGGTTCCTGACGATAGAAAGCGTAACGTCAGGCTTGAGAGCTTTGAGCCTTCCATTGGTATCTGTAAACGTTATGACCCTGTCTGACAGCAGGAAATCCTTGTTCCTGCTGTAAAGATCATAATCCTCGAACTTTGTCATCCTGTACTGGCTGTAGCCGTATTTGCTGTACAAAGTCCTGAGGGCGAATATTCTCTTCTCTGTTCCTGTAAGAACACTCTGATCAAACTGCATATTTCCTCCGGTCAGAATATGATCGAATCTCTTTGTGTACTTTGCCACTTTATCACGCTAAATCGCTAAAGTCAACAATTCCCTTGTACTTCCTCAAAAACCTTAATATCTGTTGCTTTTATCGCTTTTCTTCCCTCGTTTTCCGAGCATCTTCCGGGCATATGCAAGAGTCTGCTTCATCGCAGACTCCTTGTCGATCCCGGCGAGCCTGAGCTTATGCGCATATTCGAGTATCTCCGCATAATACTCTCCCGGTTCAAGGCCGGCTTCGATCAGGTCACGCCCTCTTACATACGGACGCTCCATCATCTCCCGGTATATATCCAGCCTCTCGAACAGGAAGTCGCTGTCTCCGCTGAAGGCTTCGTCTCCCGACATCACCGGTCTGTCCGCCATCGACATATATATCAGATCTTCAGGCGAAGCCGCGGCGTCATACATCTTGTTGGTAGATTTGACCGGTGGCTTTGAGAAAGCCGCCATGTTCGGGCGCATGTGCAGGGGTACCATATTCAGAACATAGTCGATGACACCTTTGTCCCCCGTCAGCCGTCTCAGCATGTCCTCCACTAACGGAAGTCCCTTGGTCTCATGCTCATAAGCATGGATGCGCCCTTTGACGAATTCGGTCGTGATGATCTTGCCCAGATCATGTGTGATTGCAAGCAGCATGAAGGCATATGGCGAAGAAGCCCGGTCACGATACTGAGCTGCCCTGTCTATGACTTCCATGGTATGGATCCACACATCCCCTTCCGGGTGATATATCGGGTCCTGTTCCACGCCTATAGTCTGAGCGAGCTCCGGGAACCACACCTCGAGCTGATCCATCTCCCTCAATGTCTCGAAGAATATTGAAGGTTTGTCTGATTTGAGCAGAGCTTTCTTCATCTCCTCCTCGACTCGTTCCCGCGACAGAACTGACAGATCTATGTCCCTGCAAAGCTCTATGGTCTCCGGAGCAACTGTGAATCTGAACCTGGCAGCAAATTGCGCCGCTCTTAGAACTCTGAGCGGATCTTCGACGAAGGTCTTGTCATCGATGTGTCTGATGATCCCTTTCTTCAGATCCTCTCTCCCGCCGAAGTGGTCGATTATCTCTCCCGTGATAACATCCTCCATCATGGCATTGATGGTAAAGTCTCTTCTCCTCGCCGCTTCTGCGGTTCCGATGAACGGGTCAACATCTATCTCGAAGTCTCTGTGCCCTCTGCCGACAGCACGCTCTCTGCGCGGCATCGCTATATCGATATCATGACCGCGGAGAGAATATACCCCGAAGCTCTTTCCGAAAGAAAGCGGTTCTCCTATCTTCTCAAGGATGCCGAGCAAAGTGTCCGGAGTTATCCCGTGGACTTCTATATCTATATCCTTGTTCTCTGTGCCGAGAAGCCTGTCACGAACAAGGCCGCCGACGTAGAATGTCCTTCCGCCGGCAGCTTCAACGAGTTTCGCTATTCGTTTTTCTATCTTCTCTTCATTCGATCTGCTACTTTGCACAGAGATCCATCCTTCTGCATATTGCTGATTTTCAAATATACTTCTCTATCTTGATCCAGATGCGGCCTTTCTTTGACTCTCCTCCGATCTCTGCAAGGACGGCTTTGCCTTTCCCCTTGAGGACCAGTACCGCCCCCTCTTCCACCTTGGCATCAGGCTTGAGGTTCTCCATATGATCCACAGAAACCAGGCCCGCTCTGATCGCGTCGGCTGCCTTGCTGCGCGAGAGCTTGAAAGCCGAAGATGTGACGGTATCAAGCCTTGCAGACGGCACTGTGTCCCTTATCGTCTGAGTCCTGATCTCAGGAAGTATGAGCGCGCTTATCGGAACCAGGCTCGTCTTGATATTGGTCCTTCCGACCTGCCTGTATTCGCTGAGCAGAAAGTCCGCGATCTCAGGAACGATGATGATATCCGCTCCGTCCGGACGCACGAGGATATCCCCTGTCACGCTCCTGTCTATCCCGAGTCCGAGCATAGATCCGAGGTAATCACGATGTGTCAGCTCACGTGAGATCGCCGGTTTCTCTACTCTGAGCACAGAAAGGAGACCCTCTGTCGCCTCTTCATCCGTAAATGGGATGTCCGTCGGTATGCACACCAGCATCCTGCGCTCGGCAGCCTCATATCCTCCGTACATCAGTGGCCTCATCCCCGCAGAATTCCTGCTTGCAACAGCTGCAAGAGCCTGCTCATGAGAATCCAGGAATCCTGTCGATGTCACATAATACCCGCTGACACATTGAGATATACGGTCTTCTATCTTCGAAACAATTACTTCATCTTTCGTCATAATTTAACATAAAACTTGAGTACGAGTATCGCTGCTACGGCAGCAGCACCCAGAACTGCATAGAGAACCTTGTTCGGCTCATCTTTATCAAG
>SVCR01000140.1 GCA_015058265.1 Clostridiales bacterium | reverse complement strand
ATGTCTCAGCTCTCTTCATTTCATTCTGCCAATATTCCGTTGTCCAGGCTTCTGATGATACGCAGGGCCCCAACAGAAGCCTGGACAACGGAATATTGGCAGAATGAAATGAAGAGAGCTGAGACATGCATCGAATGCGGTATGTGCAAGACCAAATGCCCGTATGGCCTCGATACACCAAGGCTTCTCAAGGAGAACATAGAAGACTACAAGAAAGTACTGTCAGGAGAGATCAAAGTCAATTAGAACGCGCACCGCTCTTCAATAACAACGAATGGAAAACCGCCGGCTCTGAAGAATTGCAAGATAGATTTGATAGAATGTACTGTTTTTAGTACAATATGAATACGAGATGGATTCTCGGGCAAGGAGGGGAAATATGATGAAGAGAATTGTACGACTGACAGTATCATTAGTCCTGAGCCTTGTGCTGATGATGCCGCTCTTGGGTACAGGAGAAGTATTTGCGGCGGGAAAACCGGGAAAGGCGTCACTGCCTGACCGTGTAATAGTCAAGCTGTATAATAACAAACTAGCAGTCCGCAATGTAAACAAGCCGAAGTACGCGACATCGGTCCGGTTTTATCTGAAGGCTAACGCAAAATACATCAAGACTGTAAAAAAAGGCTCCAAAGCGTATAAAAAGTACAGAAGGAATAAGAAGAAATACATTCTTAAGAAGAGCGGTAAGAAATATAAGGTATATCGTAAGATCAAAGGAGCGAAGTGGAAGAAGATCAATATGATCGATGACGGCTCGTGGGATCAGCTCACTTACGTCTATCAGACTCAGCTCGGGTTCAATAAGCAGTACATGTTCCGGTGCAGAGGCGTGAACGACAGCGGAGCGGGCTCTTACAGCAAGACATTGACCTTCTATACACAGTCCAAAGCTCAGTATAAGTCGATAAAGAGCAAGTTTAACAAGGACAAAGCCCAATTAGATCCTGAGGATGAATACCATCTGTTACTGGAGGCTCTCCAGGATGAGTATTCGGATTTTGTCTACATGTATGATGACGAGATACCTAACGAGGATGATTATCCGTACGAGGAATAATGCTTGGTGAACGGCAATTTCTGCGATGAGGAATATACCGGATAGAAAAGATAGATAGTGATAAAGGATTCTTGCAGAATCTTAAATTTATTGGAATCACAAAAGCTGTTGAATTGACTGACTGATATTGCTATCATCGTGATAAGAAATAGGGGCGCTTCTCTAGACAATAGAGAAAGAGTTTTCATGCAAAATACGTGAGAAGCAGACCTGTTTCTGAATAATTAATAATTGTGAAACAGAGAGTGCTGACCGTATTTTGCGGAGTGCTCTCTTTTTTCTTATACTTGAGATTCATACTGAATTAAGGAGGTTTGAGATGATAGTCAAGGATGTTGTAAATAACGTTGAAGTGGAAATTGACCGCGATGGTCTGATCGAGAAGATGAAAGAAGGCCGTCAGGTGGATATCATTTTAAAAGAAAAGAAGTCAGATGATATAGGCTATCTTACATGGGATATGGAGCAGTGGAGCACCGTGGACGGTAAGCGTTTTATCCGTACATATCAGCTTGAAGGCCGAGTGCTGAGCGAGTATACATCACACAACATTCATGACCTGAAAGCGTATTTCTTGCCTGATGATGCGCTGGCTGTGCAGCTCAGCTGATAATAACAGAGATGGAAAAGTGTGTGCTGAAAGTGCCGGATGGTACGGTATCTGTTAAGAACCGGGAATATTCGGGCAGAAATGATTTTACTGAAGTGGTGCTGCCTGACAGCATACAGGAACTTGGAGTAAGAGCATTTGCTGACTGCAAAGCACTTGAAAAGATCTATCTGCCTTCCGGACTGAGGCAGATCAAAAGGGAGTTGTTCTCCGGATGCTCTGCCCTGAGAGAAATCGAAATCCCGGAAGGTGTGGAATCGATCGGAGAATGGGCTTTCCGCGGCTGCAACTCTCTGAAAGCGGTGAGGATCCCGGGTAGTGTAACTTATATTGCCGAAGAGGCCTTTCTGTTGTGCTCGGGACTCAGAATTCTTTCTGAACCGGGTTCTTATGCGGAGCGATTTGCGGCTGCACATTGAAAATATAGGATCATTATGTGAATGAAGTATAGACGATAACGATTCGTTAAAGCTTATGTATTTAAAAAACACATAAATTACATTGCAATATCCTATAAAGTTGGTTATTATATTAACAAGAAATAGGGGCCATCTTTAATAAAAAGGGCTAATTCCTCCCGAGAGAGAATCGGCGAAGATTGATTATTCAGGCGTTAATTGATAATGACACTTGCATTATATTCTTGCGGCCGGTCGCTGAAGAGGCAAATTCCTGTGAAATGGCACTCACCGGAACGAAACTTTCAAGCAAAAGGATCGGATAGGACACCTATTTCTGGATCTTGAATAACAATGAAACAGAGAGAATGCTGTACGTATTTAGTGCGTGGCATTCTCTTTTTTATTCGGAGATGAAAGATGAAATACTTCATTTTGACAAATAATTCACTAGCTGCGGAGGAGTTCGGAGAAACTCACGATGTGCGCATGGTAGACGGGAAACTTATAGATGTCCTGATCACCGCCAGAGACCATATCAACCGGGGTGCGGTTCTGCTGAATCATCCATTGTACGGCAGTGTCAAGCCGAATGAGACCCCATTCAGATCTCTTCTGCTGCAGCAAGGTAAGTCAGCGGCCGGAGATGTTCCGGCAAAACCTGATCCTGAATCAGTAAGACTTATCGGGAACGCAGTCAGCGCGTTCGAAAAATTCATTGGTAAGAAGGAAGTTACCGATCCTCAACTTCTCGATGACTTCAGAGTCGTAGACCTGAGTCTTCTGAGAAGTGCTGTCGAGTCAGCAGACCGGTAACTGTCCATCTTATTCGGAGTTCCGCGCCGCGTGGCCCCTATGCGCGGCCGGACTTCGGCAAATAACTTAGTATCTGCATTTCTATTATAGCAAAAAGGAGGCGATCAGAAATGAGATTGGAAATCGGAAAAATCAATATCACTGATATCCGGTTTGCGGAAGAATCCAAGATCGAGAAGGGTATCCTCTACATCGATCCTGAAGAGCTGAAGCCTGTAGTGCTCGAAGACGAGAAAATCAAAAATGTCGTTTTCGACATCGCTAAACCGGGTGAGTCTGTAAGAATCACACCGGTCAAGGATGTCATCGAGCCTAGAGTCAAGGTCGAGGGTAAGGGAGGAGTATTCCCGGGAATGGTAGCTAAAGTAGACACCGTCGGCTCGGGTAAAACACTCGCCCTCAAGGGCATGGCTGTAGTGACAGCAGGTAAAATCGTCGGATTCCAGGAAGGAATCATCGACATGACAGGTGTAGGCGCACAGTATACGCCATTCTCCAAGACACTGAACCTCTGCATGGTTTGCGAACCGGTAGAAGACCTCAAGCAGCATGACTATGAGAAGGCTGTAAGGATGGCGGGCTTCAGAGTCGCTGCAAAAGTAGCTGAACTCGCTAAGGGCGTTGAACCTGATGAGATCTGTGTATACGAGACACAGGGCATCAAGGAAGGAATCGAAAAATATCCTGACCTGCCGAGAGTCGGATATGTATCAATGCTCCAGACACAGGGTCTGTTGCATGACACATATGTATACGGAGTCGACGCGAAGAAGATCATTCCGACCATCATGAGCCCGACCGAGGCTATGGATGGCGCTATCGTATCCGGAAACTGCGTATCCGCATGTGACAAGAACCCAACATACATCCACCAGAACAATCCTGTTATCGAAGATCTCTTTGCACAGCACGGCAAGACTCTGAACTTCGTATGCCAGATCATCACGAATGAAAACGTATACTTGGCTGACAAGGAGAGATCCTCCAACATGACAGCAAAGCTCTGCCGCATGCTTGATCTCGACGGAGTAATCGTAACTCAGGAAGGCTTCGGTAACCCGGATACTGACCTGATCATGAACTGCAAGAAGATCGAGGCTGAAGGTGTCAAGACTGTAATCGTAACAGACGAGTATGCAGGAAGAGACGGAAAGTCGCAGTCCCTCGCAGACGCAGACGCTGCAGCTGATGCCGTAGTAACAGGCGGAAATGCCAATGAAGTAGTTATCCTGCCTAAGCTTGACAAAGTAATCGGAACGATGGATTACGTCAACAAGATCGCGGGTGCAAGTGAAGATACTCTCAGAGAAGACGGAACACTCGAGGTAGAGCTCCAGGTAATCACCGGCGCTACCAACGAGATGGGATTCGGAATGCTGAGTGCAAGATAAGAGCGGGGAAAGGAGGAGAAAACAATGGCTAAGATCAAAGTAGTTCACTATATAAACCAGTTCTTCGCCGGAATCGGCGGAGAAGAGAAAGCCGACATCCCTGCTGAACTCCACAAGGCTGAGGTCATAGGGCCGGGAATGGCGTTCAACACCGGATTCGGTGACGAAGCAGAGATCATCGCTACCATCGTATGCGGAGACTCATACTTCAATGAAAACATCGACACAGCCAAAGCTGAGATCCTCGGATGGGTCAAGGACCTTGCTCCGGATCTGTTCATCGCAGGACCGGCTTTCAATGCCGGCCGTTACGGCGTAGCCTGCGGAACTATCGCAGCAGCAGTACATGAAGAACTCGGCATCAAGTCGATGACAGGAATGTATGTTGAGAACCCTGGTGCAGATATGTACAAGGACAAGACATACATCATTCAGACCAAGGACAGCGCAGCAGGCATGAGAGATGCAGTCAAGAAGATGACAGCATTCGCGCTCAAGTATGCAAAGGGCGAGAAGATCGGTGCTTCCTGCGAAGACAATTACATGAACCAGGGCGTAAGAGTCAACTTCTTCGAGAAGGAGAGAGGCTCAAAGAGAGCTGTAGATATGCTCATCGCCAAGCTGAACGATAAGCCGTTCACAACTGAGTATCCGATGCCTGACTTTGACAGAGTTGAACCTAACCCTGCAGTCAAGGATATGGCACACGCTAAGATCGCTCTCGTAACATCGGGCGGTATCGTACCTAAGGGCAACCCTGACCACATTGAGAGCTCAAGTGCTTCCAAGTTCGGTGAATACAGCCTTGCAGGTGTTACAGACCTTGATGCTGACACATTCGAGACCGCACATGGCGGATACGACCCTGTATATGCAAATGAAGATGCAGACAGAGTTCTTCCTGTAGATGTACTGCGCGACCTCGAGAACGAAGGCGTTATCGGCAAACTTCACGAGAAATACTATGCAACAGTCGGCAATGGTACAGCTGTAGCAAGTGCCAAGAAGTACGGTGCTGAAATAGGAAAGAGACTGG
>SVCR01000139.1 GCA_015058265.1 Clostridiales bacterium | reverse complement strand
GGCAGCCAGGCTGTCGAGCAGATCGTACTTGTCTTTGTAGTGAGAGTAAAACGTGCTCTTGTTGATCCCTGCAGAAGCGATGATCTCTTGTGTACGGATCTCATCTATGCTCTTTCTTGAGAGAAGCCCGAAAAAAGCTTCTTTTATCCGCTTTTCAGATGTAATGAATCTGCTGTCCTGCTTGTTCATATTTGTACTTTTCCCCGCTAAACGACTTTTGTTGGATTTCGTCGGTTGTCTGTAATTTTAGCACATTTTATAATTTTTCCAGTAGATTTATTGAAACATCAAGACAGCTTAGAAAAGAGGGAGACAAGCTATGTTCAGAACCAGGCATGAACTGACAGAGGGCGAGAAGAAGTGTCTTGAAGCGTATAACCGCGAGAAGAGCGCAAAGCCTCGCAAGAATCTGATCAGACTTGTACGTCATATCAACATGTTCAATCCCGTTCCGGATGAGAACTCGTGGGAATATATTTTTTTCGACCGACAGCTCTCCGATGAACAGGTAGATCTTGCTCTGAAGATGAAGCTCAGGCACCAGTACACGATAAAGGAACTGGCTGAACTGCAGAAGATGAGCGTTGAGGAAGCGGCACAGAAGGCATATGACCTGTGCTATATAGGTCTCCTCGAATACTGTAGTTCGCCGGGTGAAGAAGATAAAGTCCAGCTGCCGGTGTTTGCTCCGGGCGCAATGGAGAGCACTGTAATGACAAAGGAGCGTACGGACATGTATCCGGAGACAGCTCCTGCCTTCCTTAACTATATCCTCGACCTGCAGAAGAAGATCACATGGGGCTCTTTCATGGGCGTAGCACTTATGAGAACCATCCCTGTAGAGAAGGCGATCGAGGGAAATACACGCAAAGCGAAATTCGAAGAAGTTTCATACTGGCTCGACAAGGCCGGCGACAGCATCGGTATCGCTCCGTGCGAATGCCGTAAGTTGAGGCGTATGGTCGGTGAAGGAACTGCTGATCTCGAAGGCGAATGGTGCATCAATCTCGGCAATTATGCAGAGTCCTGTATCCGTGTCGGCAAGGCAAGAAGGATAACACGGGAAGAAGCAGAGAAGATCCTGCTGCGTGCCGAAGAACTGGGATATGTACATCAGCTTTCCAACATTGACGGACCTGACTTCTCGCTTTTCATCTGCAACTGCAAGTGGGATACCTGCATGGCTCTCAAGACCAGCTGGTACACATCATCACCGGATCTTTCCAGCTCCAACTACAGGGCAAGTGTCGACCCTTCGCACTGCGTAGCTTGCGGCGGATGCGTAGAGGTCTGTCCGCAGAATGCGGTCAGACTCGGACAGAAGCTTTGCCAGAAGAGACCTGTGGAAATTGAGCCGGCCAAGGTCGCAAGCGACTTTGTCGTAATGCCGCCTAAGTACTGGAACGGAGACGCGTTCCTGACGGAGAGAGACAATGTTGTTCCTGAGACGGGCACTGCCCCTTGCAAGTCAAACTGCCCGGCACATATCGCTGTCCAGGGATATCTCAGGAAGGCAAGTGAAGGCAAATACATGGAGGCTCTCGAGCTCATCAAGAAGGAGAACCCGTTCCCTGCTATGTGTGGCCGCGTATGCGCGAGATTCTGTGAGCAGGTATGCACGAGAGGAGACATCGATGAGCCTGTAGCCATTGATGAAGTCAAGAAGTTCATCGCAGATCAGGAACTGAATGCTGAGACAAGATTCATTCCTGAGAAGAGATTCGACCATGGCCATAAGGTGGCTGTTATCGGATCCGGTCCTGCCGGACTCTCAGCAGCATATTATCTTGCCGTATGGGGACATGATGTTACCGTGTTCGAGAAGCAGGCGAAACCGGGCGGCATGATGGTATATGGCATACCTTCATTCAGACTCGAAAAGGACGTAGTTGAGACCGAGATAGATGTGATCAGACAGCTCGGTGTTGAGATAAAGTGCGGCATCGAGGTCGGTAAGGATGTCACTCTTGACCAGCTGCGTGCTGAAGGATTCAAGGGATTCTATGTAGCTATCGGACTTCAGAACGGCGGATCACTCGGTATACCGGGGGCAGATGCTGAAGGCGTAATGGCCGGCATCGACTTCATGAAGAGAATCAACGGTGGTGAAGAAGTGAAGCTCAAAGGAAATGTCGTCGTCATCGGCGGAGGCAACATCGGTGCGGATGTTGCCAGAACTGCCGTCAGATGCGGAGCTGACAAGGTCATGCTCTACTGCCTCGAGTCTTACGATGAAATGCCTATGGGCCCTGAAGATCAGCATGAATGCGAGGAAGACGGTATCGAGATCCACGCAGGCTGGGGACAGACAGAGATCGCTGCAAAGAGCGGCAAGTGCGCCGGCATCAAATTCAGAAAGTGCGTATCGGTCAAAAATGCAGAGGGCAGATTCGATCCGAAGTTCGACGATACTGTAACAGAAGAAGCTAAGTGCACTACAGTATTATTCTGCATCGGACAGAAGCCTGACTGGGGCAAACTGGCTGAAGGAAGCAATGTGAAGATCTCCGGAAGAGGATTTGCGGAAGCTGACAGCTGGACATACCAGACAGCAGAGCCTGATGTATTTGTCGGCGGTGATATCTACACCGGCCAGAAGTTCGTGATCGACGCCATCGCAGCAGGCAAAGAGGCTGCAGAGTCACTACACAGATATGTACATGAAGGACACAGCCTGACTCTTGGCCGTGTAAGGAGAGACAACTTCCGCTATATCGATAAGGATAATCTGGTAATCTCGAGCTATGACCACAGCGGCAGGGAGAGATATGAGATCGATCCATCCAAAGTAAGAACATTCCGTGATGAGCGCAAGACTTTCACAGAAGAGCAGGTGAAGACAGAGACTGCAAGATGCTTAAGCTGCGGCGCTGCCAAAGTCGATCAGAAGATATGTATTGGCTGCGGCCTGTGCACAGTACAGTGCAAGTTCGATGCCATCCATCTGGATAAGGTACAGGAAGTATGGGGAATTCCATATGAACAGTTGGTACCTAAGGTCGTAAAGGAAGAAGTGCTGAAAGTCGGAAAGATTATCGCAAGGAAAGCAAAGGCGTAGTCATGCATGAGATAAGCGTACTGCAGAAGGCAGTGGATCTGGCTGAACAGACTGCAATAGATAATAGTATTTCCCGCATCTCCTACCTCACCCTCGAGGTAGGAGAGCTGTCGGGCTATGTTCCGGTCTTTTTCCACAAATACTTCCCGGTTGCAACAGAGAACAAGCCTGTATTTGAAGGGGCTGAGCTCAATATAATATCTATTCCGGGGGAGGCACTCTGCAAGGAGTGCAGCGCTATGTACAATGTGATGCGCAACGAAGGAAAGTGCCCAAAGTGCGGATCGCGCAGCAAGAAGATACTTGGAGGTCAGCAGTTCAGGGTTCTTGAGATAGGAGTTGCAGAACCTGCAGAGGCAGGAGGCATAGATCATGGTGCGCCCAGTTGAACCCTGAAATCGCTGAAATGCAGTGAAATCAAGCGGTTCAGAGATTAGCAAAAAAACGGCCAGATGACGGAACGATGCATGCAAAGGAATACAGATCCTTTCAGATGCTTTAACGATGCCCAGCGTTGTCGTCACCTATTGCAGCGATTCGAAGTAGTGCATGATCCGGTCCAGCTTATCCGGGTCGCTATTGCGAATTGTACTTATGACATTAAATAACTCCGGTTCAGAGACGCTGGAGATGATAATGTAGTCTGGTGCCGGATCATCTGACTCTCCGGTAAGATAAGCTGAAGTTGTTCCCAGGCACAGTGCAATAAATTCTATCATCTGCGAGGATGGAGAACGCTGCCCGCTCTCATAACGCCCGTATCCCATCTTTGTAAGGCCTGTTCTGCGCGCTGCCTCGGCCTTATTTATTCCGAGTGATTCCCGTATTGTTATTAGCCGATCTGAAATAAGTGTTCTGGAAATTGCATTTGTGTTTTCAGGCATCATAATTCTCCTTGAAAGTAACCGTTGGTTATAGTATATTTGAGTAACCATTGGATATAGTATAACATGGCACAATAATCTTTTGCAGATTGGATCTTAAATATTCAGATTTCAGTTAACGAAAGATGAACTGGACTTTTGAAATGCCAAAATGGCATCTCAATGATGGATACAATCGTGAAGTCGCATTTTGCGACTTCACCAAGTTCTAACTATTACTCGGGGCAAGGTGGAGGCCGCAGAAAGCTGCCAGCGAAATCGTTCTGATTGACGGATACGTCAATCTTGATACATTGAACATCCTTGCGAAGAAAAATGACGGTGTGGATGTGAAGATTTACACATATGCAAGCGCGCAGCTTACAAACAGAGACGCAGCCGGCTTTAACGCGCAGTATCCGACGCTAACAGTAAAGAAGACTCAGGTCTTCCATGATCGATTCATTATTCTTGATAGAAAGACCGCTTATCATGTGGGGGCATCTATCAAGGATGCGGGGAAGAAATGCTTTGGGATTTCTCTTCTGGAGGATTCTAGACTAGTAAAAGACCTGCTTGATCGATTGAAAACGCTATAACATATAACCAACTGTCGTCAAAACTGTAAGCTTCTTTATGATCATAACGGCGTTGCCGTAATGTAAAGAGGCTTGCAAAACACTCGACAAGCTCGTGTTTTGACGTTAAATCAAAAGACGAAGTCCTGAAGCGTAGTGATTGCAAGGGCTTCGGCTTTTACTTTTGCTGGTGCGCCCGATTGGGAAGCAAAATCGCTGTAAAGCAGTGAAATCAATGGCTGCAGCGATTTACAAAAAATGGCCAAAATGCGGAACGATGTAATCAGGGGTGGGAACGATGCATACAGGCGTCGGAACAAAGCACGCTATTGTCGTCAAAAAACTGTGTTAACACTGGATCAGCGACCTATGCTTCTGGCTTGATTATTTTAAAATCGAGTAAGTCTTTGCAAATAGAAGGAAGTCTCTCTCCATCTACAGTAGCTCTGTAAAAGAAGTCGTCGATGCTGCGGTACCATTTTCCGTCGAGCTCTACAGTTATGCCGGATGGTTCTCTCACGGATGAAACATAGTGCATACCAGAACTGCTGCTAAACTCAATGCTTACTGGTTTTTTCAGGATGTAGTAAAGATCATAAAGCTGGAATTCCCAGTTCTCATCTATTACCGGCTGCATGAGATCGTATTGAAATTCGATAAGCTCTTTCATAAGATCAAGGTCATCTTTCTCTGTATATAGAGTCATTTGATCCTCTAATTCTCCCTGCGCGGTAAGAAGCAATTCGAAGCCATCATCATCAAACCCTTCCTCGAAATAGATCTTTGCCACTTTAAAGAATACTTCACCTTTATAATTCGAGACCGGGCTATCCCATATCTG
>SVCR01000138.1 GCA_015058265.1 Clostridiales bacterium | reverse complement strand
TATACTTTAGTGAGCATGTTGAAGATCGTAGTCTTGCCGGCTCCGTTAGGTCCGATAAGTCCTGCGATCTCGGTCCTTCCTATAGCGATGCTGAAATCATCTACCGCAGTAAGTCCTCCGAAATCAATACCAAGTCCCTTGACCTCGAGGATAGGGGTCTTGTCCTTATCTCTGTCCTGGAGAATAGTCTCTGTAACTGTCGGCTCATCAGGAGAGTAATGCTCCTTAGCATCTACGAATACAGCTCTTCCTCCAACGTTGTCGTTGTAGTAGATCTCCTGTCTGTTTTCATAGGCATGACCGGTATCAGTTGTTTCCATTTCAAGGATGTCATCACGCAGATCTTTTTTCTCTGCCATCTATGCCACCCCCTTTCCGGCTTTTCCGGCTCGCTTCTTGCCGTCATCTTTCTTATTGCGTTTGAACTTATCGGTGATCATTCCGACTCTTGCCTTGATCGTAGGATTATAAGTGCAGATCATTACTACGATAAGTACTACTGCATAAGTCAGCATTCTGTAATCAGCAAACTGTCTGAGAGCTTCCGGAAGCACAGTCAGAAGAGCTGCAGCTATCATTCCGCCCCAGATGTTACCGATACCGCCGAGTACAACGAATACCAGAATGAGTACTGATGTGTTGAAGTTGAATTTGACAGGAGCCAGAGTACTGTAGTTCTGACCGAACATGCAGCCTGCCATGCCGGCAAGAGCAGCACTGATGACGAATGCCATGAGCTTATACTTCTTGACATTCAGCCCTATTGATTCTCCTGCGATCCTGTTGTCTCTGATCGCCATGATAGCTCTTCCCTGCTTGGAGTTCTTGAGATTGAGAACCACAAAGAGGGTAAAAGCGGTGACCAGAATAGCAGATGTAAACGTCGCGAGTTTAGTAACTCCGGTAGCTCCGATAGCTCCGGTGATGATCCTCCCTGCATTATCAACGCCTTCGATGGTGTGATTGAAGGCAAATCTCAGTTTTCCGTCAGCATCGAAGCCAAAGTACAGGACATTCATGAAATTCCTTACGATCTCGCCGAACGCCAATGTAACAATCGCAAGATAGTCGCCTCGCAGACCGAGAATAGGTATCCCGATAATGAATCCGGCTATACTTGCCATCAAGGCTGCAGCCAGCAGAGCAATTATCAGTCTCAGAGGCCCGAACGAAATGCTCGGCTCAAGAACTCTTGTTACAAGAATACCTGTAAATGCTCCGACCGCCATGAAACCTGCATGTCCGAGTGAGAGCTCGCCGGATATTCCTACTACGAGGTTGAGGGATATCGCCAGAGATACATATACACAGATCGGAACGAACTGCCCCTGCAGGTTTCTTCCGATGATTCCGGTCATGGCACCAAGCTGAAGAAGGATATACCCTACGATCAGAATGCCATAGGCTATCATTGCCTCTTTTCTGTACTCGCTGCCCTTTACTGCGCCTTTGAGACCTCTGGTCTTGATCGATTTAAATAATCTGTCTGCCATGGCTCACCTACACTTTCTCGTTGATCTTCTTCCCGAGCAGGCCTGTCGGCTTGACCAGAAGAACTATGATCAGGCATGCGAAAACAATGGCATCTGATAATTCCGTCGAAATATACGCTCTTGACATGATCTCAATGATACCGAGTATCAGACCTCCGATCATTGCACCAGGTATGGACCCGATCCCGCCGAATACAGCTGCAGTAAACGCTTTGATTCCCGGCATAGCACCTGTAGTCGGCATCAGTACCGGATAAGCTGAGCACATCAGTACTCCTGCAACAGCGGCAAGGCCTGAACCGATAGCAAATGTCAGAGATATGGACTGGTTGACATTGATGCCCATCAGCTGTGCTGCGCCGTTATCCTCCGATACGGCACGCATAGCCTTTCCGGCTTTGGTCTTTCCTACGAAAAGTGTGAGCGCTATCATGATTATGATATTAGCGACGATAGTAAAAAGCGACTCAGGAGTTATCGTAAGCTGTCCGCCTCCTGCATGGATAGTATTCATGCCGTGGAACAGGCTTGTGAAAACCCTTGGATTCGCGCCCCATATCAACAGAGCAGCGTTCTGAAGGAAGTATGAAACACCGATAGCAGTGATCAGTACAGCTAGAGAACCTGTCCCCCTGAGAGGCCTGTATGCGAGTCTTTCGATCAAAATACCCAGCAGTGTGCATGCTGCCATAGCAATGAGCAGAGCTATCCATCCGTTCATGCCGACGTACATCGTCAGGATGAAAGAAACATACCCTCCGACCATGATAACGTCACCGTGAGCGAAGTTAAGCATCTTGGATATTCCGTATACCATGGTATATCCGAGAGCTATGATAGCATATACGCTTCCGAGGCTCAGACCCGATATCAAACTGTTTAAAAAGCTCATAATTATTTCCTTATATTTAACGCGTTACGGGGTGCCACATGTAATATGCGGCACCCCCTTCATGTTTAACAACTATACTCTATCAGTCTCGTAAGGCCGCCTATTTCTCAACGTACTTGCCGTCCTCGATTACGCAGACCTTAGGAGTCTTATCAACTTCGCCTGCTTCATTCCATGTCATTGTCTCAGCAGTAAGTCCGGAAGCTGTGAAGTCTCCGCCTGTGAATACCTGGATCATTGCTTCGCAGATATCTTCCATGCTTGCATCTGTACCGAGACCTGTCTTCTGGAATGCGTCATATACAGCATATACGCAGTCATAAGCGTCAGCTGCGAACTGGATCGGAGTCTCGCCGTATGCATCTTCGTAAGCCTTTACGAATTCCTGAACCTTAGCATCATCTGAGTAAGGTGTGAACGGAGTCAGGAGCAGAACGCCCTCTGCAAGGGATGTGTCGAATCCTTCAAGGTCAAGGATTCCGTCCATGCCGTCAACGCCGAAGTATGTTGGCTCATATCCCATCTTGTTAGCCTGAGTCATGATGTTGGAAGCCGGTGTGTAGTAGATCGGCAGGAAGATCAGGTCAACGCCTGCATCCTTAAGGCTGTTCAGCTGAGCTGTGAAGTCAGCGTTAGCATCATCAGAGAATGCCTCTGCAGCAGCAATTTTCTTTCCTGCGCCTTCATATTCTGATTTGAACTTATCATAGATACCTGTTGAGTAGTTATCAGCATTGTTGTAGATTACGCCAACAGTAGCATCCGGATAGTTCTTGGCAATGTAGTCAGCGGAAGCGATTCCCTGGTTAGGGTCGGAGAAGCAGAGCTGGAATACGTTGTCGTTTCCTTCTGTTACAGCCGGTGCTGAAGCGGATGGTGTCAGAGCGAATGTTCTGTTTGCAAATGCTTCTGCTGCTACTGCTGTACAAGGAGCGGATGTAACGGTTCCTACCAGGATCTGCATTCCGTCATCTACCAGCTTGTTATAAGCGTTTACTGATTTCTCAGCATCGTGCTCGTCATCCTGCATATCCCATGCGAGCTGAACGCCGTCCGGATTAGCTGCGTTGATCTCGTCAACTGCGAGCTGTGCTCCGTTCTTAACAGCATTTCCGTAAAGAGCTGCCGGTCCTGTGAGTGGGCCAACGCCGCCGAGGTGGAGAGTGCCTGCACCTGCTGCAGCCTCTTCGCCGCCTTCACTTGATCCGCCGCCGCATGCTGTCATAGCAAAGACCATCATGCAGGACAGAGCCACTACTAAGAGTTTAGTCCATTTCTTGTTCTTCATAATTCTTCTCCTTCTAATACCTAAGATTCAATTGCGGTTGACTGGAGTAATAGTTGATAAGTTACCAATAGGTTGCCGGGCATAAGTAAAGCCCGCATTGCTGCGGGCCTGCAAGCCTGATTCTGATCAATTCGATCTCACGCTCGTTCCGCCCTACAGCATAAATCCGTCCACATCCAGTCTAATGACTAGAAGGACGCCGATAATGCTAATAAGAATGGAACTTGTTGCTGAAAACATATTGATCTCCTTTTGTACTAACTACATTGCGTATAATAACATTGTGAAGATTATGTGTCAATGCTTTTTGTTGTGAAAATACAAATTATAAGATCAAAATTGTGTATAATCTACAGAACAAATCGCTTCCTATTGCGGCGTGCCATCCGAATTGAAGAGCGGCAGGTATTCAAGGAATACGATATCCTTCCTGTCTGCAGCCTCACCTTCAGCAAGAACAGCGAACTTTCCGACGACATTTCCGCCTACAGTCTCAACAAGCTGTTCGAGAGCTGCGATCGACTCACCTGTGCTGATTACATCATCTACGATCAGGACCTTCTTTCCCTCGAGCTCGTTTCTTTCATCTCTGCCCAGGCACAGTGTCTGTATATGATCAGTCGTGATCGAATTCACCTGCACTTTGACAACATCCTGCATGTACAGTTTCTCACCCTTGCGAGCGGTGATATATGGTTTGCCCGACTGTCTTGCCATCTCAAAACAAAGAGGGATGCCTTTGCTCTCAGCTGTGATGAGAACATCAAAATCCGGAGCGAGTTTGAGCAGCTCTTCGGCAGCCTTGATCGTTATCTCAACATCGTTGAACATAATGAAGCCTGCGATATACAGGTCATCTGTGACCCTGCAAAGCGGGAGTTCTCTCTCAAGGCCGGCAATAGTCATCTTGTAATCCATAGTTTTCTTCCTTTCTGTACCTGCCAGTGTCCATTGGCATCTGTATTGCCAATAATCAAATTGCGAAAGATATTATATCACTATATCGGTATCCAATCTATAACAATCGGATCTGTCACGGTTACCATGGTTCCATTTTGCATATAACCATGTATCTCGCATCCTGATACTCGTATGCACATGTACTCAGCACTACGAGCTTATCATCAGGTGTGACTTCTACCGACGTTCCGTACAGTGCCATCGACCATATAAGATCCAGATAAGACTGCATCTGATCTCTGTCATGGAAGTTCGTCGTGTAGACTGCACTGTCAGCCGGTTCATTAAGGAAAGCCCATATTCGCAGATGATACTTGCCTTCCGGAGTGATCAGCTCGAACTGAGGATGTTCCTTGCAGTAATCCGGCTCCTTGAGCTTCTTCAGATCACCGAACATCGACCCGTTCAGCATATGGTGACCATACACGATAGTATTGAACTGATTGAACGCATCCTCAGTAATGGCGTCTACAAAGAGTGTTCCGAATCCGGAATATGTTCCGTCGAACATGGTATGAAGATATTTCTCATTATCCTGACCCTGAACTATAGGATAGTCTATCTTGGTGCCTTCATAATAAAGCCACCCTACGATATCAGGATTGGTCTTCCTCAGTTCATCGAAATCAATATTCCCTTCCCAGGCATCCCCGGCTTCTTTTGAGATATTGTCGTATATGTTCTGATTGGAATTATAGTCATGGACGAT
>SVCR01000137.1 GCA_015058265.1 Clostridiales bacterium | reverse complement strand
GGTCAATAATGGATAAAGCACAGGTAGCTGATCTGTTCATGAGAGGTCAGGACTGCTCTCAAGTCGTCATTTCTCATTATGCAGAGAAGCTAGGATTATCTGAAGAGCAGGCAAACAGGATCGCAGCATGCTACGGCGGCGGATCTGGCATAGGTGAGACCTGCGGTGCTGTCGTTGGCGCGCTCATGGTCATAGGCCTCAAATACGGCCATAAGGGACCGGATGACATGGATCAGAGGAATGAGCTCATGGCAAAGCGAGCAGAATTCTTCACAGCGTGGAAGGAAAAACGCGGATCATGCATGTGCCGCGAACTGCTGGGATATGATGTCACTAAACCTGAAGAATTCCAGATCATTCTGGAAAAGGGCTTGATGTTCGACCTCTGCCCTGAACTCGTACTTGATGCTATAGATATTCTCGATAACATGACCGCTGAGCACTGATTTATAATATACGCGGGGCGTTCCAATCAAGAATGCTTGCTTGGAAGATATGCTCCGGTTCAGATCGGTCTCAGAGGGGGAATATCGAGTATGAGAAAAGAAATAATGATCAACAATTATAAGACCGCCGCTATCAGGATAATGGCGGTCTTTGCATTCTGCCTGGCGCTGATCGTATTATTACCGATGTCTGTTCAGGCTAAAGACAACGGGATACCGGAAGGCTATGAGCCACCGTACCGCAATAATTATGAGCCTTATCAGATCAAGGACTTCTTTACGGACGAGACTATCACTGTCGATGATTTTCAGGTGTCACCAGACAGATACGGCAGCTTTGACGATACGATCACTTTGCGCTTCTTCAACACCACCATTCAGGAGACAGAACCGGGGCATCTCGTCGAAGCGAAATATGACTTTGACAGAGGCGGATTCTACCTCCCTGAGATGAAGTTCAGAAAAGGACACAATTATATCATTTTCGTTGAAGATCATAACTATACGCTCGGAACCAAGAAATACGTACAGGCTCTCGGAGCAGATGATCCTAATGCGGAGGATGGAGAGGGTCTGTATGATTTCAAGAAGAATGCGACATATTCAACTTCGGAAGGTCTTAAATATGTCTATGATAAGCTGGATTCGATAAATGTCTATAAGGCCGGCAGTTATATCGATGACCCGTTCGATGAGAACCGTTATACCATGATGGATCTGGATCGTGTTCCGGGACTTACTGTCGAGTGTGATGGGGATCTGGTTCCGGGAGTCAGGTTCAGATTTGTCAGCGATATGGAGACCGTTGAGGCAACGAGCGATGCGGAGGGCAGGGTCCATGCAAGGCTCATAGAGGATATCCAGTATATGGTATATGTCGATGACGATGATTACTGGCTTGATCCTTTCCCGCTGACGGTCAAGGACAAGTCTGAATATGGGGAGGGAAGATACTGTTACAGTCATGCCGATTGCCACAGGGTCGAGTGTTTTGAGGTCATACACAAGGTCAACAGGACGTCATCACCCGATGACAGTGATCACACTATGATCAGCCTCAACGAAAAAGCAAGAGTTACGGGATTAAGGGTCAGCGATATGATCCTGCTGGAGAGGAAGCTCGATGCTGATGAAGCTCCTGTAACAGGTCTGAAGGACTATGATGCCATCGGGCTGTATGCTATCAACACTCACAGATGGGAGATCAGCAAGATCACTGATGATCCCGACCTTCATGCGAAAGTAAAGCTTGACACAGGTAAGAAGGTCACGCATGTGTACTATCTTAAGGGAACCGGTCTGGTCAGCATCCCGTTCTCACAGAATGCATCAGGGTCGGTGGAGATAGATATAGACTCACTGGGGCTGTATCCGATAATCATCAGCTATGATAAAAAAGCGCAGCCGATGACGGTCAAGGCTAATCCGGTCAAACTCAAAGCCAAGACTCTGAAGAAGAGAACACAGACGATCAAGGTCGCGAAGGCTTTGACCATAAAGAACGCTAAGGGCAGCAAGATATTCAGGATCGTGAAGGCGGGCAAAGCGAAGAAATACTTCAGGATCAACAGAAAAACTGGTAAAATCAAAGTCAGGAAGGGCCTTAAGAAAGGTACGTACAAAGTGACCGTCAAGATCACTGCTGCAGGTAATGATGAGTATCTTGCCGGCAGCAAGACTGCAACAATCAAAGTTCGCGTCAGATGATCATAGTATTGCGGATCAGTGAATCAGAGAGGAGTTATCCATGGCTACAGTAGAAGAACTTATCAAGCAGTATGAAACAGATCCTGAGTTGAAGAAAGAAGTCGATGCTATACTGGCTGACGGCAAGATCACGATCACGGAATTCGTGACATTTGCCAAGAAGCATGATGTCAACGTGTCGCTTGCTGATCTTCCTGCATATATCGAGGAAGCTAAGAAGCTCGGGCTTATCTGAGCAAGAGCAGCCTGACCCGGCACTGAAGAAACATTAGAATAAGCCGCTCATCCGAGGATGGCGGCTTGTTTTATTGAAAAAATATGTAATAGGAAGGATGTTATTCCTGCCTTCTGAGCATATCGGTGAACTGATCTCTGACCCAGGCAGGGCCGTCGATACGAATGTCACCGCCGAACTGAAATACCCATGCGTAGAATGCCGGACCTGCTTCTGCGCTGACTTTGGCGGAGAAGGTATCATCGGAATTCCTTGTTGAATAGAAATTCCTTCCGAATCTGTCGATCATATATTTCATGGTATTATCTCTGCACGTTAACTCGACCTCTGTCGGGATGCCGGAGAACATATCAAAGACACGATTGAAGTACCTGTCCAGAGAGAACTCTGCCGGTGCAGGAACTGCGTCTTTATACTCGGCTGCAACATTCTTCATGTTGTCTATTCTGTATGACCTTATCTCGCCCAGATCAGACTGAAGTCCTATCATATAGTAATAGTCATTGTTCCAGAGAAGCGCGTAAGGGCTTACTTCGTACGTCTTGCCGTTCTCTTTCAGCACCTCCTGCTTGTCCATGTCGTAGTCTGCTATCTGGAATGTCACACGGTGTTTTGCCTTGATGGCATCATTGATGATATCTGCGTTCCTCAGAGCTTCACTGCCGTCATGCTTGAAACTGTTACTGGTGTACATTTCCCTGTTGAGGGTAGCAGCCTGATAACTGCTTGTCAGATCTTTGAGTTTAGCTATGATCTCCCTACTCTTGCGCTGAGTTATAAATTTTGATGAATGGACAGCGTCCACCAGCATCTTGAGTTCAGACAGGTCGAATTCTCTGTCCACCCATCTGTATCTGTTTGGCTTGCCTTTCTCTTTCTTGATGCCGAATCCCAGGTCATTAATAATGAATTTAATATTGGCGTCGATGGTCTTTCGGTCAGGCCGTCCATGCCCCATGCTCTCAAGGGCATCCATGATCTGGTACGTGTCCATACTGTGCTCAGCGTCTGTATTCTCATAGAGAAGCTTGAGAATACCAGTCAGCTTTCGCCTGTTATCATTCATAATTACTAGGAACCTCCTTACCTCAGTACAATCTTCGTACTTTAAAAAGTATAGCACTATTAGATTTCTTTAACTGTCAAATAAAACGGTCATATGGCCAAAAATGGTATATGTTTTAAATTTAGTTCATGAACTATTGCGTAAAACGTGGAATAATTTACAGAATACGTAAAAAGAAGGTATTATCAACCATTAGAAAAGGCAAGTTCAACAACTGTTGGAATCAAAGGAGACCGCAAAATGGCAGATTATGATATGATTGTTGCTCAGACTGAGGCGATGACGGAGAACGGCAATTGGTATGTTACGGTTTTAGCTAATCTGTCTGCGCTGATCATGGAATCGTTTGCCGGACTTAACTGGGCAGGATTCTATATTATGAAAGACGGAGCGCTGGTGCTCGGCCCTTTCCAGGGTAAACCCGCCTGTACTCATATTGAGATCGGAAAGGGAGTGTGCGGGACAGCTGCTCTTACAGAAGAGACCCAGCTGGTATATGATGTCCACGAGTTTCCGGGACATATTGCCTGTGATTCCGCAAGCAATTCGGAGATCGTCGTCCCGCTGTTTGCAGCCGGCAAAGTATGGGGAGTCCTCGACATAGACAGTCCGTTCACAGGCAGATTCAATGAGGAAGACAGAGAAGGATTAGAGCGTATGGCTGCTGTCATCGAGAGTTTCCTTGAAAAAGAACTTAAGGAGGGCAATAGTATTTATGCTTGACAGCAATTATCTGATAATCAACAGGAAAGCAAGACGCTTCAGCGAGATGCGGATCGCAGGCAAGGCTGCCGTCTTCATCGATGCCAACGGGGTGCCGCTGGACTATGGTGTTCTTGTTCTTGACGGTTCGGTGTATTCCGGCATGTACTGTGATGATGTCAGGAATATCACTTTCGTAATAGATAAAGCAGGGAAGCAGACTGTAGAGACCTTGCTCTGGTATACGGAAGAGGGCTATAGGAACGGTTTTAAAGCCTTACAGGAAGCATCGGGGATCAGGTTCACCAGACAGAATCTCCGCATCAATCGGTACGCCGAATCAGTTGCTGAGAAGCTCAGCGAGGGAGTCAGACTCAGGGTCACTGATGAGGTGGATGTATCAGACATGGCGGTCTGTCCTGAATGCGGGATGCTCAATCCTCCGGGCAGCCAATACTGTCTGGACTGCGGCGCTGATATGGAAGGCTGAATCAATAGATTAATCGCATAGATAAATAGTTGATAGATACTGCTCAAAGTCATATAATGTTACAGTATGTTTTAAAACGAGTCAGATACGGAGAACATCAATGGAAAATACAGAAGAAAAGAACATGTCGGAAAACATCGTTGAAGAGAATAAAATCTCAGAAGAAAATATAATCCCGGAAGATAATAAGCCGGAAGAGAATGGTGCAGACGCAGCAGACGTGAAGGAAGAAGCTGCAGCGGCAGAGGCTGCCGGACCTCAGATGAAAGCAAGCTCACTTGCTAAGAGAGAGAAGAAGAGGGAAAGAAGAGAGGCCAAGGCTGCACGCAAAGCTGCTAATAAGGTCGAGGAGAAGAAGAACAGACCTAACAATATCATACTCGGAATAATGATCTTCGGCGTCCTGATCGGAATGTTTGCTTTTGTCAAAGGCTATAACTATTTCAGTAAGGAAGCTTCGATAGAATCATATATCGCTAACAACGGCGGCGAGGAGACATACGGAGCTATGGCTGTCGATGAGTTCACAACGGCTAACATTACCGCGAAGAAGAACTCGATGAAGATCGTCCTCAACGTTAATGTCGGCAATGATAAGGATCTGCAGAAGCAGGTCAAAGAGATGTACAAGAGCGAAAAGGGTGAAGAACAGCTCAAGTATATAGGCGCGTATTTCCTCAATTCGATCAAGCCTCAGACAAGAGCCTTCTCAGCTGATGCAGAGATCACTGCTAAGCTCGGAA
>SVCR01000136.1 GCA_015058265.1 Clostridiales bacterium | reverse complement strand
GCCGGCAAAAAGGATCATAAGTCCCAACAACACTTCTCGGGTGATCATTGAAGTATCCTCACTTTCTTAAGGCTTTCAATATTCACCCCTCTCACCGCCGCTCAGGCCTTCCGCCTGTACTCTTTCATTCTCCAGAAATTCATCGATTGCCGCCAGCACCGGAGCAGCATATTTCTCTCCGCCGAAGAGCCACTGCTCATGCTGCATGTCGAACTCCCTGATCTCAGGGTCCTTGAAGTACTTCTTATAGCGTTTGAGATACTTTTCTCCCATCTTGTTAGCATATATGAAATGCACCTTAGTGTTCTCCACATGGATATCATCTTCAAGCCAGGTCAGAAGATCTGTATAGTATTCATTTCTGATCGATTCCGGCCTGAATCTTTCAAAGCATGACATGAACTTATCTGCTGTTTCATCGCTCATCTCGAATGTCTTCTTAAGCAGGTCTTTTGTTCTTGCTTTCTTTTTCTCTCCGCGGGTAAAGCTGGTCAGCAGCGGCACCACCAGTTTTGACTGGAGCCACGCGCTGAATCTGCCGCTCTGATCGAGATCCGGACTGCCGAATATGCCATGATCTATATGGACAATCTGCCTTTGGATCAGCTGTCCGACGAAGGTGCTCCCAAGCGAAGAGCCGATAGCTCCGTCAATCCTGCCATCATAGTTTGCCTTTATATATCGCTCTATCTTCTCTGTTACCGTCAGAATGTCCGGGAATACCAGACTGCTTCCGTCGAATCCGTCATAGTTGACGCATATCAGGTGATATTTCTCTGCCAGTCTATCCAGAACAGATCCGAAATTAGTCTGGTAGTCACAGGCTGTGCCCGGCAGCAGCATCAGGGTCTTCCCATCTTTGCGTCCAAGTTCATCAAATTGCATTATTGTTGTACTCCCTTTACTTTTCAGATCGTCATTTGAAAGTGATCTTTACGATGACCATTTTCACAATTGTGTCGCAGAATCTGATCATGATCTTATGGAACCGGCTGACATCGTTGTAGATATCCCGGTAGCCTCGCATATAACTTCTTGAGGTGACATCCTTAAACTTTCCATTCCATGACAGTATCTCTGATGCATCTTCAAGCGAGAACAGCGCGCTGACATCCTTGATGCCTGCCTCCCTGATCCAGGTCTTGGTCATCATCTTAGCGCCGCGGCTGTTGCAGCAGTCAAATACAAGCACTCCGCCCGGAAACCTCTCCGACATAGCAGCAAAGAGTTTCTGTATGTCAGTTCTCCTGAAGTAGTAGAACACACCGGACGCATAGAACACTGCTCCGCCACTTGCGTCTATCATATCCATCCAGGCAAAGTCATTGAGGTCATGCGCTATGTTCTGCTCGCGCTCTCCCGCAGGAAGCAGAGCATTCCTGACTTCGATCACATCCGGCATGTCGATATTGTATCCCTTGCAGGTGCCGTTATCGCATTTACGGAACGTATCATCAAGTCCGCAGCCCATGTTCACGACCGCAGCCGCCGGGTGATCTCTCAGGTACTCCCTGACCTCGCATCCGAGATCGTATTGTCTCTGAGCTACCTCAAGTGCTCCGAAAAGTCCCGGAGCGGTCTCCATCTTGCGGAGCTTGCCTCCAAGATCGTAATCTAGCATGCTTAGTATCCTGTCCGCCTCCGGGTCAGAGAACAGTTCAGGAAAATGGTCCGAGCATACTTTGCGCCCTATCAGCGGTATCATCAAAGTCTCCTGCACAGAATCTTTCTCTATTCTGTATTTATCCATTTCTCTTTTCCTCTCTGATCAGTCTTTCTATTTCTGCCCTTTTTATCCAGTTAGAGTCGAGTGCAGATCCATGCTATGAGTGCGGATACTGCAGGAAATATGATCAGCAGCTTCAGTAGCTGACTTTTAATATTGAATCCATACTTCCGGTCTTTGACTGCACTCTCGCATTCAGGATAGTAATGCTGGAAGAATCCGAATCTGCATAGAACAAACCAGTCGAAAAAAATCATGTCATACACTTTGTAGATCGTGAAGATCAGTACAAATCGTAGGAAGAACTGTAAAAATGAATAGTTGCTTCTGAATCCGTCCCAGATCGCGACCGCTAAAGCTCCTGCTATCATCAGAACGCTGAATATCATCATCACCCAGCCCATCGTTCTGGCGCCGCGAAACAGCTCTTCTTCTCGCGGCTGCAGCAGCTCCTGAGCCTCTTTCGGCGCAGACGAGAAAAACTTCTCCTCCTGTACGAAAGCTACGCCGGACACCAACATCATCGTTACCGCTCCGCATATAATAATTGCAAGAAATATAGTTAAAATCATGTTATTTGACTCCCTCAGGCTTTCTTGTTTGGTTCATGTATTTCTTTATGAGTCCCATATGATTCTCCTATCATCGCTGAATCTGTGAAGCTCATCCCTCTTTTTTATATATGTTAGTCTTATCTAACTCATTTGTCAAAAAAAATGCTCTCCTTTTTTCGGAGAGCTCATTTTGCTGCTATTTCTTCATCGTTCATAGATTTAAATGTGTGATGGTGTCCCACAAGAAACGCTACCCGGTCAATCTGCGCCTTTGTCATGCCTGAATCAGAAAGAAACGTTTTTACAAGAGGAACCCCTTCCTCTTGTTATGCATCAGTATCTGATAAGCACATTCAATGCCTCATCTGTTCTGCCCGCAATCTGTATGGCTTCTTCAAGCTGTTCCCATGGATATTCGTGAGTTATAAGACTCTCTATATTCCATTCCCTGCTTTCCATGATGGACATCACATCTCTTACATCGTCAGGTGTATATCCGCCGCTTCCGATCAGTGCCAGCTGGCCGAACGTCATTCCGAGCACATCCACAGGCCTGACATTGGTTCCGACGGCTACCATTACCATGCGTGAATCGACCTTACCATGCTCCAGATAGTAATCTATTATCGGGTCTGCGCCTGCTGCATCTATCAGTATGTCCACATCAGCAGTACGACCCTTGTAGCCAAATGAAGTCCCGAAATAATTCTCAGCCGAAGAAGCAAGATCCTCTTTTCCGTTATTGCATACTGCAAATCCCAGCTTTTCAGCGATGGACAGCCTGAGATCGGAGAGGTCGCATATCATCACCTTCTCGCAGCCGAAATATTTAAGGGCAATGGCTGCAGCTATTCCTATTGTTCCTGCGCCGAAAACTATTGCATTTTCTCCCTGCTTAGGTACAGATCTTCTTGCCGCTCTGCATCCCACTGTAAAAGGTTCTATCAGCGCTGCCTCACGATCCGTGATTTGATCGCTCACCTTATATACTTCTACGCCTTCACGCGCAACAGGAGCATTGATATATTCAGAAAATCCGCCAATAGTCCCGGCTCTTCGCGGGTCTCCGGTAACCGCTCTCGGATAAGGATAAACTCTGTCTCCGGGCTTCAGGCCTGTTACTTTGCTGCCAGTTTCTTTGATGCGGCTGAATACCTCATGACCGAATTCGCCTCCTATTGTTATCTTGTGTCCCAGTCCGGTACCGTGCTTATATACTGCAACATCAGTACCGCAGATGCTGGTGTATACATTCTGGAGTACCGCGCCTTCCGGTGTGCATTCCGGATCCGGCAATGTCGTAAGTTCTATCTGTCCCTGTCCCTGATATAGTGCTGCTTTCATCCTGTTTCCTTTCATTAATGAAGCTTTTGCTTCAGTCGTATATCGTATAGTCTCTCTCGAAAAGTTCTTCGCTGATCTGCTCATGCAGCACATCTGTCGGGACCTTCGCAATCAGTTTTTCTGAGATGAATTTCTTGCTCTTCTGTGCATATTTAGGCATTTTATTGATCGCCAGTATATGTGAGAACTCAGACTTCCACAAAAGGCTCATCTTGTTCTGGAGTTTAGCCTTAGGATTATGCTGTGCCTCTCTCACTCTGTAAAAATCCACCTCGCCCTTGATAAGTTCTACCGATATGATCCCCCAATATTTTGGAACATGTTCGGCAGCATGCAGGGCATGTGTCGATCCTACAACCAGGTAGTTTTCATCGTAATATTTGTCATAATTCTTTACCTGAGCGGCAAGCCTCGTATAGCTGTCTGCATCACTTTTGATTTCAATACCACATACTTTGTCTGGAAGTACCATGACAACATCAGCTCTCGCTTTACCTGTCACCTTCTCTTCAAGGAACCGGACTTTGCCGTAGTACTGCTCCAGATAATCAAACAGCGGCTCGCGTATATCTGCATCAAGCAGCACTTTATCTCTGTTGTCCATCTTAACAGCCATCTCTTCCGCAGAATCTCATAGCTTCCTTTTCATATACAGTTTCTATTATCTTTCTTAGGTCTGTGACCCTGTCCATATACTTAGAGCTATGCTCAGGCATTCCTTCAGCGAGACACTCTATATATGTTACTACAGTATTAAGAAGTGACAGCTGATCTATCTCTTCTGTGACTGTATCTTCTATGAGGTGTCTATCCATCAGAAGGGTATTCTGTATATTTGTAGGATATCCAGCCTCACGGATTTCATCTGCAGTAACAGTATTCATTATCTCAAGCAGCTGCAAAAGATCTGTTTTGTACTGCTCACCTTCTGCTTCGTGCTGCAGGACTTTAACGCCTGTAATGCCACACCTCTCAATATGATCTCTGAGTTTTTCTGTATTATTCATGCTTTTGTCCTCATGGCTGCAACAATTTTGTCGTTCACATGCGCATAGTAAATATGCTTCGGGTTATAGGTCATCAATAGATCCCAATCCCTCTGAAGGGCCGGATTGCCTGAATATGCTGCCAGATATTCAACTGGTTCCAGATCACCCACAAAACAATTGCCATCATCAAGAACAACTGAAATGCTGTCATTGCTGTGACTTGGAGTATGGATTATCTCTCCGCTTATGCCGATACCCTGAAGAAATGCTCTGCTTCCTGCGCAGCTTATCCTGATCGCATTCTTCTCATCAACAGGTGTGTAACTAAGATGCTTTTCCCTTGCAAATATATCATCCGGGAAATGTATATGATCCTGCTGCACATCAACTATCACGAGCCTGATTCCAAGATTCTGCAAATCACCTATAATCCCCATATGATCAGGATGGTAGTGCGTAGCGATTACATAAGAAATATCTTTGACGGATATACCTGCAGACTTTGTTGCCTTGAAGAATCCTGGCATTGTACCTGCATAATCAGTATCGATAATCATGCTTCCATTTTCTCCACTCAGGCAGTAAGTATTCGTATTTCCATATCTCAGTACTACAGATTTCATGTGCCTCTTGCTGTAAAGTAGCATATCGTCATATCATTTCCTCCACAAACGAGAATTATCTTTCGATGAACTTCTTAATTTCCGCAGCCATAATCTCCGGATGACCGATTATATCTCCGTGCCCCATTCCTTCAAAGGGCTTATCCTCTGCCGC
>SVCR01000135.1:278-5407 GCA_015058265.1 Clostridiales bacterium | reverse complement strand
TATCGGAATGAGCTATGGCTCGCTCTTTGACGCCACTCAGACTCTCGCTCAGCAGTGCGGAACTCACATCTTCGAGGTCAGAGTCGTATCATGGTACGACAACGAGATGAGCTATGTAAGCCAGCTCGTAAGGACCCTCAAGCACATGGGTACACTTATCTAGTGAAACGCTCAAAGCTCCGGTGATCTCACCGGAGCTTTTTGTATGCTGTCACGGCATGAACAGTAAATCGGTGACAACTCCCGGACAATTTATTGAATACAGGTGCCTGTAAATGGTAAAATCTTACTCAATATACAAACAAATCAAGATCGATCAACAGTGTTATGAACAATGCATTCCGGCATACAATCAAATACGCCTCAGCGCTTCTCGTGATCATGTCACTGAGCCTCGTTCTTGCGGGGTGCGGTGCATCCGGATGGAAGTATGATCCGATAACGGATGTCAATGATCTTGAGGGCCGCAGGGTCGGCGTCAACCTTGCGTGGGAATCGGACTACTATCTGGACGGCCGAAAGGACATGGAACTGGTAAGATATGACACGACTGCCGACATGATCATGGCTCTCAAGTATGACAAGATCGATGCGATAGCCTTGGATGTCGATTCAGTAAAGCTGCTACTGAGCCTCAGTGAAGGTATAGAGCGGGTTGAACCGGCCTTTGCCGAGGTAGGCAGCATAATGTATTTTAGCGGTGACAACGAAGCTCTTAAAGAGGAGTTTAACCAATACCTTACGGAGTTCAAAAGAACGGACGAATATCAGGACCTGCTGAAACGGATCGATGAATATGACGGCACTGAGTATATAGGCAGCGATATACCGCTGACCGGCAAGGGTAAGGTCATCCGGGTCGCCGCGGATCCAGACAACTTCCCGCGTGCGTTTCTGTATCCGGGAGATGATATCCTCACCGGATATGATGTCGAGATATTGAAACGCTTTGCCAACGATCACGACTATCAGATCGAGTTCTCGTACTCCAACTATGACGACGGCATAATCGGACTCAAAAGCGGGATCTATGATATCATGACAGGCTATGTAACCGATGTATTTAACGAAGATGCCATCAGGGAAGGTCTGCGCCCGAGCGATGCAATGTTTGAATTCCCGATGTATTTTGTCCAAAAGAACCAAAGAGATATCAAATCCGAGACATCCGAGCTCTGACAGCATAATAAAACAGAAAGGGGTATACCTTGCTAGATTCACTTTACGAAAAAATCTACGTGACCTTTATATATCAGGACCGGTATCTGTTCTTTTTGAACGGTCTTAAGGTGACACTCCAGCTTACACTTGCCAGCTTTATACTCGGTACAGCCGTAGGCGTTCTGCTCTGCGCCGCTTCGAGGTCCTCTCACGCATGGATGCGTAAGGCAGCAAGGCTGCTGGTATCCCTGTTTACCGAGATCCCGACCATGATGCTGCTGATGATATTCGTCTATATCATATTCGGTTACAGTATGCTTCCGGTACTCTGGATAGTCGCGTTCGGGCTTACACTCAAGGCGGGGGCTTATCTGTCTGCTATCTTCGGCTCATCTCTTGATACAGTCGAGGGAGGAGAGGTCGAAGCGGCCCGCACACTGGGCATGACGCGCTGGCAGGCATTCAGATATGTGGCTCTGCCTCAGACTGTGACAGCTGCACTGCCGCTTTACAAAAACCAGTTCATCATGTCGATGCAGGAGACTTCCGTAGTAGGATACCTCGCTGTTGTGGATCTTACCAGAGCAGCCTCGATCGTCCAGAGCCGTACTCTGGATGCCTTCTTCGGACTGATAACCGTGACACTTATCTATTTCCTGATAGGCGCTGTAGCCAAATCCATATTCCGGATTCTGTCCGGACGAATGGGAGGTGCTGAAGCATGATATCTGTACGCAATATTACCAAGGACTTCGGTACCGGCCCTATTCTTGAAAATGTAAGTATGGACATCAAAAAGGGAGAGTCCGTGGTCATCATCGGCGGCTCGGGCTGCGGCAAGAGCACACTCCTGAGATGCATGAACCGTCTGATCACACCCGAAAAGGGAGAGATATATATCGACGGTG
This sequence comes from Clostridiales bacterium, assembly GCA_015058265.1. Next base: position 3,338 of record SVCR01000135.1, on the reverse strand, counting down.
TCAATATACTGGATAAGAATACCGACATCGACAAGGTGCGCCGCAAGATGGGCATGGTCTATCAGCACTTCAATCTCTTTTCCCATCTGAACGTGCTGGAGAATATAATACTTGCACCGATGAAGGTGGACGGCAAGAGCCGTGAGGAGGCCGAGGCAGAGGGAAGAGAACTCCTCAAAAAGGTAGGTATGAGCGGCCGTGAAGCCAACAGGATATCCTCTCTTTCGGGAGGACAGAAGCAGCGTGTCGCCATAGCGCGTACTCTTGCAATGCATCCTGAAGTGATACTTTTCGACGAGCCTACGAGCGCCCTGGATCCTACCATGGTCGATGAGGTGGAGAGCGTTATAAGGAACCTTATAACAGACGGCATGACAAGCGTCATCGTCACTCATGAGATGCGCTTCGCCCGCAAGATCGCCTCGAGAGTCGTATTCCTGGCCGAAAAGGGGATATATGAGGAGAATGCACCTGAAGAGTTATTTGGTAATCCAAAAAAGATACTGACTCAGCGCTTCCTCTACCGCTCGCGCATGTACGAGACCGTTCTTGAGGCGGAGTCTTTCGACATGTACTCGCTGGTAAGCGAGCTTCTGGACTTCCTGCGCCGCTTCGAGACTACCGAGCAGCAAAAGAGCCTTATCAAGGTGGTATGCGACGAGCTCCTGTATCCGCTCTTCAACGCGGAGGATCAGCCTGCTGCCAGGATGAATCTCAGGCTGCTTTGCAGCGAGACCGGAATCAATCACATCCTCAGGATAAATGTGGAAGGCATCGGAAGCGATCCTCTCGCAGAGCCTTATCTTGATGAACTGAATCTAAAGATACTCGAGAATTATGCAGGCTTTGTATTCAGCAAGAAGGCCGCAGATGACTGGGAGATCGTGATACAGATGTAGGTTCATTCAGCCTTTGTTCCAAACGTTATGGTCTGACTGACGTTGTCAGACCATTTTTTAATTGCCGTAATGGAAAAATCTCTATTCGATCACAAAAAGTGGTAAAATCATAATCAATAGAGACAAAATCACCGGAGGAATATAAATGAACGTATATGACTTTGACGGGACGATTTTTTATTCGGACTGTTCCATAGGCTTTGCCCTGTGGTGCATGAAACGTCACCCAAAGCTTTGGATAACTTACTTCCCGGGACTTATGAAATGCCTGATACAGCACAAACTCGGCAAGGTCCCGAATTTCCAGCTTCAGCGCAAGCAGTTCAGCTATCTGACAATGATAGATGATTTCGATGAGCAGATCGAGCTTTACTGGGACAAGTATGAAAGCAGGATCTCGGAGTGGTATCTGGCTCAAAAGAGACCGGACGATCTCATCATAAGTGCTTCTCCCGACTGCATCATCGGACCTATAGCGAAGAGGCTCGGAGTCAATTACATGGCTACGGAATTCGACCGTGAATACGGTATATTCCTCAACAATCTGATGTATGCAAAGGAGAAGGCAAAATACATCATTGATCACGGTTTCCCGATGATCGAGAACTTCTATTCTGATTCACTGGCTGATACGCCACTCGCTCTGTGCGCCGAAAAGGCACATCTGGTCAAAGACCATGCAAGCACGGTTGTCGACTGGCCTGACCTTGATGACGAGACCATGAGTAAGGTCAAAAGAAAGATCGACACCGGATGGAACATCCATCTCAAGGAGTAATACGGAGGAGAGGAATCAGATCAATGAGAGGTTTTTGCGAAAAGAAATTCACGTCAATGCTGGTGTCAGGTACATTTACCAAGGCGGTCATGTACCTGATGCTGCTTAGCGACAGCATAATAGCCGGATACTTCATCGGCCAGTCCGGTGTAGCGGGGATCAACGCGATCACGCCGGTCACAGCTGTCGTCACATTCTTCGGAGATCTGGTATCGACAGGCGTCGGTATCGTTTTTGCACGCGAAGTCGGGGCTATGAGGAAGGACCGGGCCGATGAGATCTACAGCCAGGGACTGATCATCAGCGTCGGCATGGGTCTGATATCTGCACTTCTGATCTTTGTGTTTCAGAATGCATATTTCAGTCTTTGCGGCGTCACGGGAGACATTTTAAAAAATGCGCTTCAGTACTACCGCTGGATCCCGGTCAATGCATTTCTGACCATTGTGATCTTCTATCTTGAGCAGATGGTATACAGCGACGGAGATGAGCTCATCAATAATATCTGCTACGGGTTCCAGATCGGAGGTAACATCATCTGCTCCGTCCTGCTTGCCAGACATCTTGGCATGACGGGCATCATCCTCGGATCCATCATAGGCAACAGCCTGGGCATCCTTACATGTCTCCTGCACTACTTACGCAAAGAAAGTACGCTTCGCTTCACATGGCATCTGTCCTTTAAGGACTTCCTGCTGACGTCAAGGTACAGCATCGTGGATTCTTCTGTATATATCTGCTGGGGCCTGATGGACTATGTAATGATAGGCTTTATTTCGGGCCGTTACGGGGAGTCCGGACTGATCACTCTGGCTGTAGTCGTCAGCCTGATCGAATTCGGTGTTGTAATGGACGGCGTCGGAATGGCGATGCAGCCGCTGATAGGTACTTATTTCGGAGAAAAGAACCATACGCTTATCAGGAGGGTAATGAAATCCGGCATCAAGGCTGCGATCATAGAGGGTGTAGTCGCCACTGCACTTATCTGGATCTTTGCAAGACAATTCTGCGGACTGTTCGGGATCACCGGCGGAGAAGCTCTTGATCCTTCGATAACAGCACTGCGGATAGTATCGCTTGGCTTTGTGTTCTGCAGCCTGGTATCGCTGACAACTTCCTATTTCATGCTTATCGACCGCATAGTCCTGGCGACATGCATAGCGTGCTTCCAGAACGGCCTTCTATATATCCTGCTTCCGGTACTGGGGTCAGCCCTGTTCGGCTTTTACGGTATCTGGGGTGGATTTGCCGTATCACCGATGCTGACTCTGGCTGCTGCCATGCTCTTTATATACCTGCGGTTCGGCAGGGACAATTTCCCGTTCCTGTTAAACAACATGCAGGCAGATATCATAGTAATGGACGATACTCTTTCGGCCGAGA
>SVCR01000135.1:0-268 GCA_015058265.1 Clostridiales bacterium | reverse complement strand
CGTGCGGCTCTCTGTGTCGAAGAGATCATCCTGACTCTTATAGAAAAGAACAAAGATGCAAAGAAGCCCGTTCTGGTTGAGATATCTCTCTTCTTTGAGCAGGACTCCGTACTCATCATAGAAAGGGATTCGGGAGAACTGTTTGATCTGACGGATCCGGACCTGCAGATCAGGGGTCTCAGCGGATTCGTGCTCAGCGGGCTGATGGAAGCAAATAAAGAAAAAGCATATCTTGTGACCACGGGTTACAACAGGAACATGATACGTT
>SVCR01000134.1 GCA_015058265.1 Clostridiales bacterium | reverse complement strand
TCCGCGGGCTTCAGACCATACTACATATACAGGCAGAAGCATCAGACCGGCGCTCTCGAGAACGTAGGCTGGTGCAGACCCGGAAAGCACTCCATATACAACATCCGCATCATGGAAGACAAACAGACCATAATCGGTCTCGGCGCCGGAGCTGTCGGCAAGGTGTATTATCCGGATGAGGACAGGCTTGAACGCATAGCAAATGTGAGCAATTACAGAATATACAGCGAAAGATTTGATGATATCCTCGCCCGCAAGGACGGGTACTATAAATGAATCGCCGGAAAGGACTTTAAAAATGGCAATACAGGCTCAGAAAGGCACAAAGGACATGCTGCCGCGCGATGCGCGCAAGTGGCACTACATAGAAGACGAATGGAAGAAGATCTGTGCCGAATACGGATTTAAAGAGATAAGGACCCCGATGTTTGAATCCACCGATCTCTTCAACAGAGGGATCGGAGATACGACCGATGTGGTCCAGAAGGAGATGTACACTTTCAATGATCTGGGAGGCCGCAGCATAACTCTCAAGCCGGAAGGCACTTCTCCGGTAGTCAGAGCTTTTATCGAAAGCAATATGTATGCGGAGACACAGCCTACAAAGGTGTATTATGACAATCCGTGCTTCAGATATGAGAAACCTCAGGCAGGCAGGCTCAGGGAGTTCCACCAGTTCGGCATCGAGAACTTCGGCACCCACAGCATGCTCGCCGATGCCGAGATAATAGCTCTCGGCCACGATTTTCTCAACAGGATGGGGATCACCGACATCGAGCTCCACATATCGAGCGTCGGATGCAGAAAATGCAGGCCTGTACACAGAACAGCGCTGCAGGACTTTTTAAGACCTAAATTCGACTGTCTGTGCGATACCTGCAAGTCAAGATTCGACAAGAACCCAATGAGGATACTCGACTGCAAGTCACCAGAAGACAAAAAGCTCGTAGAGGGAGCACCGATGATGCTCGACTATCTCTGCGATGAATGCAAACAGGACTTCGAAGATCTCAAGAAGAATCTGGATGCCATGGGAATCAGCTACGTAGTCGACTCGACCATAGTAAGAGGTCTCGATTACTACACAAAGACAGCTTTTGAATTCATCACAACCAAGATCGGAGCACAGGGAACAGTTTGCGGAGGAGGCAGATACGACCACCTCATCGAAGAAGTAGGCGGTCCTGATATGCCGGGCGTGGGATTCGGACTCGGCAAGGAGAGACTGCTCCTGCTCATGGAAGCATGCGGACACGACTTCGGTCCGGAGCAGGGACCTCAGATATTCATCGCCTGGATAGGAGATGAAGCTAAGGCATACGCTGTTGATCTGCTGCACGATCTGAGAAATCAGGGTATAAGGGCAGAAATAGATACCAGGGAGCGCAATTTCAAAGGCCAGATGAAATACGCCAACAAAACAGGCGCGAAGTACACGGCCGTCATAGGCGATGACGAAGTTGCAAGCGGAGAGATCACGCTCAAGAACATGTCAACATCAGAACAAACAAAAGTAAGAAGGGAAGATCTTGCAAATGCTTTATAAAAGAACTCATATGTGCGGCGAGTTAAGACTTGCCGACGAAGGTAAAGAAGTAGTGCTGAACGGCTGGGTAGCCAAGGCAAGAAGCCTGGGCTCTCTCATTTTCGTAGACCTCAGAGACAAGACGGGGATCACGCAGATAACTTTCAACGAGGACGCACCCGAAGAAGTCCTTGAGGCCGCAAAGAGCCTGCGGAGCGAATTCTGCATCGGCGTTAAGGGAACCGTCAGGGAGAGAAGCTCCAGGAACGCCAATATCGATACCGGAGACATCGAAGTGTTTGCCGACGATCTTACGATATATTCAAGATCCGAAACACCGCCGATCTATATCAAAGACGACGATAACGTAAGCGATGAACTGAGACTCAAATACAGATATCTCGACCTCAGAAAAAACAAGATGCAGCGCAACCTGAGCGTAAGGCATAAAGTAGTGAAGTGCGCACGCGATTACTTTGACGGCGAAGGCTTCACTGAAGTCGAGACTCCTATGCTGATAAAGCCTACACCTGAAGGCGCACGCGACTACATCGTACCGAGCAGAGTCCACAACGGGAGTTTTTACGCTCTCCCTCAGTCACCACAGATGTTCAAACAGCTTCTGATGGTAGCAGGCACTGACAGATACATGCAGATAGTAAAGTGCTTCAGGGATGAAGACCTCAGAGCGGACAGGCAGCCTGAGTTCACTCAGATCGACCTCGAGATGTCCTTCGCGGGTGTCGACGATGTCATCGAAGTGCAGGAAGGCTTCATAAAGAAGGTCATGAAAGAAGTCAAAGGGATAGACGTCGTGACACCTTTCCCGAGACTCACATATGCCGAGGCGATGGAAAGATACGGTTCCGACAAGCCTGACACCAGATTCGATATAGAACTCAGAAAGCTCAATGATGTATTCGCAGACTGCGGATTTGAAGTCTTCACAAAGACTCTTGCAGAGGGCGGAGACATCAGAGGGATCTGCGTTCCGGGAGCCGCATCGGAATTCTCGCGTAAGAAGATCGACAAGCTTGTAGATGAAGTAAAGCACTACGGCGCAAAAGGCCTTGTATGGATCAAGAATGAAGCATCAGGTATTTCCTCATCAGTAAGCAAGTTCTTCTCCGAGGACGAATTTAAAGCCGTTCTGGACGCATGTGACGCCTCCGAAGGGGATATAGTATTTATCGTCAGCGGGCCGGCCAAGGTCACATATGATTCACTCGGCTTCCTGAGACGCCGTGTCGCGGGCCAGCTGGGCATGCTCGACGATGAGCAGTTCAACTTCCTCTGGGTAGTAGACTTCCCGATGTTTGAACAGGACGACGAAGGCAATATCAAAGCCATGCACCATCCGTTCACTCAGCCTAAGCTGGACGAACTCGACAAACTCGATTCCGACATTCTCGGACTCAGAGCCAACGCTTATGACATCGTTCTCAACGGCGTAGAGCTGGGCGGCGGAAGTGTCAGGATCCACGACAAGGACCTTCAGGCCAGAATGTTCAAAGCACTCGGCCTGAGCGATGAGGAATGTCAGGAGAAGTTCGGATTCCTGATCGAAGCCTTCAAATACGGAGCGCCGCCTCATGCGGGACTGGCTTACGGACTCGACAGACTCGTCATGCTGCTCCTCGGCGAGAAGAGCATCAGAGAAGTCATCGCATTCCCTAAGAACCAGAACGCTGAGTGCCCGGTATGCGAGGCTCCGGCTCCTGCAGGTGAAGGCCAGCTCGAAGAGCTCGGCATAGAACTGGCAAAATGAGAAAATACGCTATCTACGGAGGGAGTTTCGATCCCATACATAACGGTCATTTAACTCTGGCCGAAAGTGCTGTCCGTGAATGCGGTCTCGATAAACTGATCTTTATGCCCGCGCATGTGTCTCCGTTCAAGCAGGACAGGACAGTAACAGACGGCGAAGACAGATGCCGCATGATCGAAACAGCGCTTGCTGAAAACAGCGCTTTCAGGCTTTCGAGATACGAGCTCAACAGAGAAGGTCCTTCCTACACGATCGAAACTCTGCGGCACTGGGATTCAATGCTTGACGGCGAGCTGTGCTTTGTGCTCGGCTTCGATTCGGTGGTACAGACAGATACCTGGTATATGGGAGAGGAGATCATCAGAAACTACCGGCTGATAACATGCATCAGGCCCGATACGGATTACGATGAAGGGATGCGCAGGATAAAAGAGTTCAGACAGAAGTACGGCGCAAATATCACCATTCTGAAGATGCCGCCTGTCGACATTTCATCTACCGATATACGCGAACGCGCATCTGATGGCAGACCGCTGACCGGACTGGTGCCCGAGGGAGTAGAGGAATACATAATTGAGCACAAACTATACAAAAAGTGAGGCTATGCTTGCTTCTCTTGAAGATTTTATGAAAGAAAATCTTATGGAAAGCAGATATGCCCATTCGCTTAGAGTCGAGCAGATGGCCGTCAGGCTTGCGAAAATATACGGTCTTGATGCCGGTAAAGCTGCTTTCGCAGGCAGATATCATGACATAGCCAAGAATTTCGATCCCGAGAGGATGGACGGATGTGTCAGAAAGTACGGACTTCCGTCAGATCTGCTCGGAAACAATGCGCTTGCCCACTCAAAGGTAGGAGCCGCAATACTCGAGCATGAATTCGGAGTGACAGACAAAGATATTCTTGATGGTATCCGGTATCATACGACAGGAAGGCGCGGAATGTCCGGCTTCGAGATGCTGATATTCACAGCTGATGTAGTAGAAGACGGACGCACATACCCCGATCTTGAGTATTATCAGCAGCTGGCATATAAAGATATCCGGCGCTGCTGTCTGGAAATACTCGAATATACTATAAACGATCTTACTGCAAAGGGCAGAACGATCCACAAAGATACGATCGAAGCATACGACGATATAAGGGACAGGATAAACACAAAGGAGAAAATATGACAAGCAAAGAAATGGCGCAGGTCATAGCGGACCTGCTCAGCAGCAAGAAGGCAAGGGAAGTGGTCATGATCGACATAGCAGAGAAATCCTCATTCTCTGATTACTTCGTAAATGCAACAGCCGGTTCCGAGAGACAGCTCGGAACACTCGCCGATGAGGTCGCTGATAAATTTGCAGAGATAGGAGTCGATCCGAAGAGCAAAGACGGCAGACCTGACACAGGCTGGATTCTTGTTGACGGCGGCGACGTTATTGTAAATCTATTCACTGAAGAGACAAGACAGAAATATACGCTTGAACGCATCTGGAACGATTGCGAGATGATACTGGTAGACTGACACTAAGGAGTTTTCAATGAGAGACAGATACGATTTTAAAGAAATCGAAGCTAAATGGCAGAAGATCTGGGCTGACGAAGAAGCCTTCAAAACTTCGGAAGACGACAGCAAGCAGAAATATTACGTGCTTGAGATGTTTCCGTATCCTTCGGGCAAGCTTCATATGGGACATGTAAGAAACTATTCGATTGGCGATGTCATTGCCAGATATAAAAAGATGGCAGGATTCAACGTCCTTCATCCGATGGGATGGGATTCGTTCGGACTCCCTGCAGAGAATGCCGCGATCAAGAACGGCATCCATCCGTTCACCTGGACCAATGACAACATGAATGACATGAGAGATCAGCTCAAATCTCTCGGACTCAGCTATGACTGGGACAGAGAGGTCGCTACCTGCAAGCCTGATTATTACAGATGGATGCAGTGGATCTTTATTCAGTTCTATAAAAAAGGCCTCGCTTACAAGAAAGAAAACCCTGTCAACTGGTGCCCGAGCTGCCAGACAGTACTTGCCAATGAGCAGGTTGTGGAAGGCTGCTGCGAAAGATGCCATCCTCCGGTCACAAAGAAGCACCTGAGCCAGTGGTATCTCAAGATCACTGATTACGCTGACAGGCTGCTTGACGACCT
>SVCR01000133.1 GCA_015058265.1 Clostridiales bacterium | reverse complement strand
GGGAAGAAGCTGATCAAGGTCTGTTCTTCCTATGAATTGTCACGCCTCGAAAGGCCTGATCTCAGGTCATTCATCACCAAGAGGATCCATAACGCCGGAAAGATCATTTCGAAAAGGGATCTTGAGTATATGATCGATCTCTCCGGTTATTACAACAAAGTCAGTGTCTACGATCTCACGGCTCTTGCCGCAGACATTTCCAAGCTGGTCAAAGCAGCCGCCGGGGATGATATAACCTCCGGTCTGATCGATGACCTTCTTATGGGAGAAGATGACCGCTTTGCGTTCGATCTTGTCGATGCTGTTGTGCGCGGAGATACCGGCCGGGCTCTTACGATAGCGGAGACGATAATCCGTGAAGAAGACGGTTCGATGAGGATCACTGCCCTTCTGACCAAACAGTTCGAGATCATGTATGACGCTCTTGAACTGTCGCGTGAAGGGATGAGCATCTCTCAGATGGCCAAGAAGACCGGTGTCAATGAATACAGATTCAAGAAAGCATATCAGGCAGCCGGAGCCTACAGCCTGAGACGCATCAGCGATCTTCTTATCGATCTGTACAATATAGATCGCGACATAAAAAGAGGCGACATCGATAAAGACGTCGCCCTCGAGCTATTCGCGCTTACAGCAGCGCGCAGTTGATCACTTATTCACTAATTCGCGCTTACTGCTTCAACGAGTTCAGATGCTGCTTTCAGAGCACTCTCGTTATCGGATGAGCCGCTGAACAGAGTAGCAAGCATTCTGATCTTCCCTTCGGCATCAAGATGATCGATATCCGTATGAGTCTTCTCATCGGATATTTTTTTAGTTATCAGGAAGTTGTCATCGCCGTAAGCTGCTATCTGCGGCAGATGCGTGACAGCAAGCAGCTGCCTATGCCCTGCTATCTCGCTCATCTTATGGCCGACTGTCAGAGCAGTCCGCCCGCTTATTCCCGTGTCAATCTCATCGAATATCATCGTCTCGACATCATCGCTGCTGCCGATAATGTGTTTGAACGCGAGCATTATCCTCGATATCTCTCCGCCAGAAGCGATCCTCGTAAGAGGCATCAGCGGTTCTCCCGGATTGGTCGAGATGAGGAACTCAACACGGTCATATCCAAGCGGTCCGACTTCGTCAGTTTTCTCGATAGCTATTTTGAACTCCGAGTTGGCAAAGTCCAGATCTTTGAGTTCACTCTTCATAGCTGACTCAAGCCTTGCCGCGATTATATGCCTGATCTCACTTACATGAGATGCCTGGTCATACAGAGCAGTCTTCTTTCTCTCGAGTATGCCGGCAAGTCTCTCCTTCTCTTCATCAAAGTTCTCGATCCTGTTCAGCTTCTCTCCCAGCTCTTCGCCATATCGGATGATCTCCTCCGGCGAAAGCCTGTATTTCCTCACAGCATCTTCTATCAACGCAAGTCTCTCGGATATCCTGTCGACATCCTCATCGGAATAGTTGAGAGAATCCGTCATCTCCCTAAGCCCTTCAGATGCGTCTTCAAGGGAATAATACGAATCCCTGATGCTGCCGGATATAGCGCTTATCTTCTCACTGTAGGAGCTTACCGAATCCAGCTCGTCTGTGATACGGCCAAGACTTCCAAGCACAGAATCATCTATCTCATGCAGAAGCTCATATGATTTCCTTACAGCAGAATAAATCTTTGCGCTGTTGCGTATCATCGAAAGCTGTTCTTTCAGATCTTCCGCTTCGCCCGGATGCAGATCGAGGCTCTTGATATGTTCATACTCGAATCTGTAGAAATCAAGCTGCCTTGCAGCCGAAGCTTCCTCCTTGAGAAGATCATCATAAGCCTTCTGTGCCGCTCGATATTCCGAATAGATCACTTCAAGCTTCTCAAGTTCAGGTCTGATCGATTCCCCATGGAATCTGTCCGTGATATAGATGTGATTATCCGGATCAAGAATCTGCTGATTATCATACTGTCCGTGTATATCGACCCAATCCTTGCAGAATTCTCTTACTCTGGACAGCGTCGTCATCTCGCCGTTGATCTTACATACGGATTTGCCCGAAGCAAGAATCTCCCTTGTAATGATGACATCGTCTCCGTTCTTGTCTCCTGCGATCTGGATCAAGGCTCTGTCTGTGCCAGTTCTGACCATAGCAGAATCAGCCCTTCCGCCGAGAACTGTACTGATAGCTGTGACGAGGACTGATTTTCCTGCACCGGTCTCACCTGTTATTATGTTGAGCCGGTTTCCGAGATCGAAAGAAAGATGCTCTATGGTAGCAAAATTATCTATTATGATACGGTCGATCATCAGATCTGATTCTCCATGATTTTGTCAAATTCAGCGATAACATACGGAACGTTTTTTTCATGATCGACGATCACAAGCATATTATTGTCGCCTGAAATAGAACCAACTATGTGGTCAAGGCTGAGACAGTCTACCGCTTCACCCGCAGCTCCAGAACAGCCGGAAAGAGTTTTGACTATTATAATGTTCTGTGCAGCCTGATACGAAAGCACACTCTCCCGGAATATCCGGATAAAGCGCTCAGAGATAGGTCTGTTGTCGTAGTTGCTCGCGATGTATTTGTATCTGCCTTCTCGTGTCTGACCCTTGACAAGCTGAAGCTCACGGATATCCCTTGAAACAGTTGCCTGTGTGACACTGTACCCTGCATCTCTCAAAAGCGACAGTAACTGGTCCTGCGTCTCGACTTCATTAGTTTTTATAAGTTCCAGTATCTTGTTCTGCCTCGATAATCTCATTATGGCCTCCGGTTTTCCTTCATCAATTGACTAACTCAGATACGGTTCAATTATAACACAAATCTCACAGGTACGTTATTCTCCGGTACACAGATATTGCGGCATGATCTACCGATATTTCGGCATGATCTGCAGATATTTCGGCATGATCTGCAGATATTTCGGCATGATCTATAGTTTCGTATGAAGTGGTCTTACCTGTATTACTTATTTTCATAATTACGCTCAGATATACTCGTTTTTTGCATTTTTCCGTCACTTTTTTAGTCTAAATATGAAGTCATAAAGATGAAAAACCACAACTTTCATAATATGCATGTTAATCCTATGAATATGAGCGTTTCTGAACATAATTACTTCATAGATTCAGGCATTTTAGTTTGTTCATCTGAGTTCTCAAATCAATTATTATGAAAAGAATGTCTGTAAACTTAGCCAATTACATATTCTTTATCTTTCAAACGACGAATGCAGTCAAATACATAGTTCTGAGCAATTGAATGCACACCTATTTTGAGTAACTAATTACACAGCAGCTCTAAGCAATTGAATGCACACCTTTTTTGAGCAACTAATTGCACAGCATCTTTGAGTAATTGAATTCATGGCAATTTTGAGTAATTGAAGGTAAAAATACTTTGGCAACTATGTCAGTCCAGTCTTATGAATCCCAAACAAACATATTCGGAGTCTATAGTCTGGGGATCAATTCGTGTCTGATTATTGCATCTATTATTCCCATGTTAATAGTATCATCTCGGTCGAAACTTAATATTAGGTTTTGTCCTGGTATAATTCCGGCTCTAAAGTAACGATCCAGTTTCCTCATGTTACGCTTAGCATATACCGGATCATCCATCATGCCCATGTGTTCCCAAAATATAGGCTTATCATCAGCATCAATGAAGCGAAAATCTGAAACAACCAATATGCCTTCTATTATTTCCTCTTCATCATAGTGATGAGGTATTTCAAAATGATATAGAGATTCAATAATCAATTGTTCCGATTTTGACCTAACATATCGCCCTCTGCTTGTTCTCTTGTTTTTATTTTCATTGTGGTATGTGTTTTCTGTATATGGTTCATTTCCCCATTTAGCATGACGCATGATTCTACACTTATCTGCATCATTTAGGTCCATTGCTATTGATATTTCACTATGATCAAAGAAGTACTCCTTAGGTAGATCTGCATAGCCTTTTTTCATTGATTGCACTATTTGATTAGGATCGTATGGTGTGATTTCACGAATTGCATTTCTCATCAATTGCACGTTCTTATTGAGGATAGCTGCTGACTTTCTGGAAAACTCTTTTCTCGCCAATTGTTTCTGCAGCTGAATATCTTTAGTGATCGTACGTCGAACCATTTTGCCAGCTTCAGGATAATAATGCAGGAATTGTGGCTTTCCATTATGTTTCTGGGATAGCAAGGTTCCTTTTGGTGACTTCATATATTCTTCTATGAAGTCTTTTTCCATTCTTTCATAGTAGTTCATAATTTCATTAATCTGATCAGCAAAAAAAGCCATTTTGTAACTCCTTTATGTTGTCGGCCAATGATATTATCGGTTTATTCATAAGATTCTAATAGAATGTATGAAAACGCCAATTAAAAATCTACTTCCTTCATATTTTCATCTCAATATAATACGATTTCGGTGCTATACACAGTAAAAACACATAGCTTTATGAATCATCAGCACCAGACTCCCGTTCACTTCATAACCCAAGTCTTTGAAATGCCATCCGTTCATATATTTGTATCAATACAGATCTCATCGCCGTGTATATCCACGCCTACTGCGCCGTTCTGATCTGTTCTGTACACTTTGATCCCGCGTTCTTCAAGCCGCTCCAGGGTCTGTTGATGCGGATGGCCGTATAAGTTATTCTTTCCTACCTGAATAACAGCGATCTCAGGCGAGACTGCGTCGAGAAAAGCCTCGCTCGAACTGCTCTTGCTGCCGTGATGCGCGACTTTAAGCACATCGCAGTCGAGCACATCAGTTCCGCGGTAATAACTGACCATCTCCAGCTCATCCTCTTCCAGCAAGTCGCCTGTGACCATTATCTTCACGCCTTTATAGCTGACGAGATAAACCATATTATGTTCATTAGGGTCATCTATATCTATCCCGCCCCCGGACGTTCTGAGCGGCCATATCGGCTCTATATAAACGTCATCTGATATACATATCCTTGACCCTGTTTCCATATACTCGATCTTTTCAGGCAAAGCAAAGCTGTCCATACCGCCTTCAGTTTTCCATCGCTCGCCGGATTTCGTGCCTCCCTCAGTTTTCCATCGCTCGCCGGATTTCACGCCTCCCTCAGAATTCCCTCTGCCTGCGACATCTCCGTTCCCCAGCGAATTCCTATCAGATCCAGATCCTTGTCCCGCTCTCCGTCCTGAGTCCTGTCCGTTGCCTTGTGCCGCACTCCGTCCTGAGTCCTGTCCGTTGCCTTGTCTCGCACTCCGTCCTGAGTCCTGTCCGTTGCCTTGTGCCGCACTCCGTCCTGTATTTCCCGCGCTTTGCCTCTTCTCGATCGACTCTATCGATCTCCTGTAGTCTGACGGTATCCCTATCGCTCCGACAGGATACTCTGCGGCCAGCTGGATCAGTCCCAAATAATGGTCTGTATGGAGATGAGTCGCCATTCCCAGTTCCACTCTTCGAGCGCCGTTTGCAAGGAGATATGGCATCAGCGTCTTCTCACCCAC
>SVCR01000132.1 GCA_015058265.1 Clostridiales bacterium | reverse complement strand
GACTCAAGGCGATGACAGAAAAATACGGCTTTACGCAGGAGCAGGTGTCTGCCTCGCTCGGAAGGAGCCGTACATATATAGCTAACAGCATAAGATTGCTGAAGCTTCCGGAAGAGATACAGAAGTACGTGTCAAGCGGACAGATGTCCGCGGCTCACGGAAGAACTATTATCAACATTCCGGACAAGGCAAAACAGAAGGAAGTAGCTGACAAGATCATTCGTAATGACCTATCCGTCAGAGCAACTGAAAAACTTGCGGAGAGAGTCAAAGACGAGCTGAGACCTGAAAGAAAGAAACGCCGCAAGAAGAAAGACGATAATGTTGTCAGGTCAGAAGATGTAGTGGCTGCCGAAAGAGAACTGATGGAAATAACCGGGACCAAAGTCTCCATTACAGGCGGAGAAAAAGGCAGGATAGAACTGGAATACTATAGTATCGATGAGCTGAACAGGCTGATAGATGTGCTCAGAGAGGCCTTTGGGCAGGGAGAAAGATAATGAGAAAGAACTATATAAACCAGATTCCATTGCCTACTTGTGTGGTAGACAAGGAAGGAACCGTTATCAAAAGCAACCCGCTTATGAAAAACGTGTTCGTCTATGAAGACATAGTCGGTTCCAAGTTCTTTACGCTGACAGGGGTAAGACGCGATGATCTCGCCCGGGCCAATGAGAATGAGCTGATAATCGAGCGTAACGACAGGATATTCAAGATCCGTACCAATCAGGATGTCAAAGAGGATGCGGATATCACGGTATTCTTCGATGAGGCCACCGCCAGAGAAACTTTCCGCAGCAAGCTCGAAAAGGAAAGAGCGGTAATCGTATTTATCAATATCGATAATTACGACGATCTCATAGCTAATACAGGAGAGGACGGCAGACGCGCGCTGCCTTCGCAGATAGATTCGATAGTCAGAAAATGGGCTGATTCATATGATTCTCCGGTCATCAGTACTGATGATGAGAGATATGTCATGTATACGAATCATGAGAAGCTCGAAGCGATGGCTGAAAACGGGTTTTCCGTACTCGACGAAGTGAGAAGGATCGAATCCAGGATCGATTTTCCGGCATCAATAAGTATCGGAGCAGGAATGTCAGCGATCTCACTGAAGGAATCAGCTGATCTTGCCGAAGCTGCATTAGAGCTGGCCGTCGGCAGGGGAGGCGATCAGGCTGTTGTAAAGAATGATGACGGTACTAAGTACTATGGAGGGACTCTTCAGGCTATTGAGAAGAGCAACAGAGGAAAGGCCCGTGTAATAGCTCATGCTATGAAGGCGATGATACATGATGCGGACAAAGTTCTGATCATGGGACATCGTTGGCCGGACATGGATTCGTTCGGATCGGCGATCGGAGCCTACTGCATATGCAAGTACCTCGGTAAAGATGCATACATAGTCATCGACAAGCATAATGAGGCTCTGGACACGATATATGAACAGGCTGCTGATACCGGTGATTACAATATCATCAAGCAGGAAAGAGCCCTGAAAATGGTCACTCCGGATACGCTGCTGATAATCGTCGATACCAACAGGCCAAGACTCGTTGAGTGTCCTGAGCTGGTAAGCGAATGCGCATCCAGAGTCATTATTGACCATCACAGAATGACAGAGGACTCATTCCAGAATGCATCTATTGCATATATCGAATCATATGCATCATCGGCAAGCGAACTGATGGCTGAGCTGCTGCAGAATGTAGCGCAGAAGAGGTTCATAAACAAATTTGAAGCCGAGGCATTGCTCGCGGGAATAATGGTAGACTCCAATAACTTCTCAGGCAGGACCGGCGTAAGGACTTTTGAGGCGGCATCATGGCTGAAGAGAGCAGGTGCAGATACAACAGAAGTCAAGCGGTTCTTCCAGATGAACATAACGGATTTCAAGTCCAAAGCCAGCGCGATAGCGCATGCGGACTTTAAGGACTACGGAGTAGCATATGCCGCTACAAGAGGACATACGGGCAATACACAGATCATCAACGCGCAGGTCGCAGATGAGCTGCTCATGGTCAGAGGGGTCAAAGCCACATTTGTCATAGGAACGAATGAGAAGAACCAGACCATTATCAGCGCAAGATCACTCGGATCTGTCAATGTCCAGGCGATCATGGAGAAATTCGGCGGCGGCGGACACTTCACATCAGCTGCCGCGCAGGTAGATGAGCCGCTCTCATATGTAGAAGAGGCACTCCACAAAATAGTCAGTGATTATATGGAGAAGGAGAATTCAAATGGAAGTAATTCTTAAGAAAGACGTTAAAGGCACAGGCAAAGAAGGTCAGATAGTTAAAGTCAGCGACGGATTTGCAAGAAACAAGCTGATCCCGGCCGGACTTGCTGTTGAAGCAACAGAAGCAAACAAGAGAGCTGTAGCTCGTGAGAAAGCGAAAATAGCAGAAAAACTGGCTCAGGACAGAGCTGAGGCACAGGCTTTCGCTGATAAGCTGAGCAATAAGACTGTTGTACTCAAGACCAAGGTCGGTGATAACGGTAAATTGTTCGGATCCATTACATCGATGGATATTGCTCAGGCGATAAGCGAGCAGACGGGGAACGAGATCGACCGCAAGAAGATCGTTCTGGACAAGCCGATCAAAGAGACAGGCATAACCGAAGTTGAGATCAAGCTGTTCCAGGAGATCTCCGCTAAGGTCAAGGTAAGCATCGAAGGCGGTAAATAGATATAACGGGAAAGATGGACGAGGAAAGAAATAGCAACATACTTGTACCTCCTAAGGATATAGAGGCAGAGAAAGCTGTTCTCGGAGCGATGCTTAAGAGCCGTGACGCAAGAGCTGATGTCTCCGGTATACTGAGACCGGATGATTTCAGCCTCGTAGAGCATCAGGAGATATACAGGACTATGCTCGAGATGGAGCAGAAGTCTATAGGCGTTGATATCACAACTGTATACTCCGCGCTCAAGCAGAAGAAAACAGCTGAACTGGTCGGAGGGATCACATACCTCAGCAAGCTGATGGATGAGACCATCGTCGTTTCAAATGCGAAATATTACGCTGACATAGTTGCGGATAAGTCCAAAATGAGACAGCTCATCACGGAGGCGGAGAAGATCAGAGAATCCGCTTATTCGGATGAACTGCCCCCTGAAGATATCCTTGACAGGGCTGAGCAGAGGATACTGGAGATCTCTCAGAAGACCCAGAAGAGTAACTATACTGATATCAACGATGTTCTGTTCGAAAACATCAAGGAGATCCAGGAACTCGAGAAGAACGGCGGTGCGGTCAACGGTATAGAGACAGGCTTCAGAGATGTTGACAGGATACTCGGAGGCTTCCATAAGACAGACCTCATCATACTTGCTGCAAGACCGGGTGTAGGAAAGACCGCCTGGGCCTTGAACGTAGCAGAACACGCCGCATCGGTCGGTCACAAGGTCATGGTCTTCAGTCTTGAGATGTCTAATCTTCAGCTCGGACAGAGACTGCTGTCGATGACATCGAGTGTTCCGCTTGAGAATATCCGCAAAGGCGATATAAACGCGGATGAATGGGAGAGCCTCAGCGCAGCACAGGACAGCTTTTACGGTGTGGATATGGTAATAGATGAGACATCATCCATCACACCGGTAGAGATGAAGAACAAATGCCGCAGATTCAGCCAGGAGAAGGGCGGACTTGATCTGGTGATCATAGACTACCTTCAGCTGATGAGTATGGGCGGATACAGGATAGAACAGAGAGAAAAAGAGATCGGCGCTATAACCAGATCGATCAAGATCATGGCTAAAGAGCTGAATTGCGCAGTCATACTTCTGTCACAGCTTTCAAGAGCACCGGAGCAGAGAGGCGGGGATCATATGCCTAAGCTTTCTGACCTCAGAGACTCCGGAGCTATCGAGCAGGATGCTGACATCGTCATCTTCCTCAAGAGAGAGGATTACTATCAGAGTGAAGATGAACGAGCACAGGTGGACGCTTCGACAGGGCTGACTTGCGTTGTCAATATAGCTAAGCATAGGAGCGGACCTGTAGGGCAGGCGACGCTTGCTTGGGTCCCGAGATATGTAAAATTCGGTAACCTTGCGGCAGAGCAGCCGGGGATCTAACGATAATGAGCAGGACCAGATTCATTTCGGGAAAGAGAAAAGACATATTTCTCTACAGTACAACAGTAGAGAACTTCTTTATAAATGAATTCCTTCCGGATGCGCCGGGAGACTTTGTTAAAGTGTTCCTTTACGGCCTGATGTATGCTCAGTATGAGCAGGAGACCGATTCCGCGATCATCGCTCATACACTCGGAATGACAGAGAAGGATGTCGATAATGCCTGGAAATACTGGGAGTCCAAGGGCCTCGTGTCTATTTCCGAGGACAGCAGAGGAGACACAGGCGTAGAATTCATCAAGCAGATAGATCTCTTCTACGGAAAGACGATAGAGGAGTCATACCCGGTCGGTCCGGCATCGGATAATATGCAGACACAGTTCGGCGAAGATCCTGTGGCTGCGGAAGAGAGTGCAGAATCCGTTATTGCAAGGATGGTCAACAGGCAGCTCAAGGAGCTGTTCGATAAATACCAGGATCTGACAGGCAGAACGGTATCGCGGCATGAGGCTCGCAAGCTGACAGAGGCAGTCAGAGATTTCAATATAGAACCGGACGTACTGGGCTTTGCCATCGACTACTGCATCGGGATCGAAAAATACAGTGTGGACTATATCTTCAAAGTCGCGCTGAGATGGACTGAAGAAGGATGCCGTGATGTGGCACAGGTCAAGATGATGCTGGACAGGAACAGCAAGAGGAACGAAGCTTACAGACAGGTGTTCAGCGCGCTGGGATTCAACCGGCCTTCCAATCCGTCTGACAGAGAGATGATGGACAAGTGGTTCGATGAGATGGGCTTCTCGATCGGGGAGGTGCTCGACGCATGTAAGGCAGCGGCCGGCCTGAGAGATCCTAACCTCAGATACGTAAACAGAGTTCTTGAGAACAAAGTCCTCGAGCGGGGAGGCGTCAACACAAGAGCGGAGACATCAGTTTCCTCATACAGAAGCGCCCAGGACAGGAAGACAGACAGTCAGAGTCAGACTGCCCGCAGCACTGCGGATGAGAGCGGCCTCGCACGTGTCAGCCGCAAAGTGCTGAAGGATTATTATGAGTATCTGAGAGAAGAGGAAGAACGGAATTATTACGCCAGGATCGATGAGATCAATCTCAGGATCCCGGAAATGAGAGATATATATACAGCTGTAAACGAGCTGAACAGGAAAGTGATAAGTCTTGCGCCGGGACCGGATTCAAAGGAGAACAGGCGCAGGATGAGGGAGAAACGGCAGGACCTGGAAGACAGGAAGAGAGAGCTGCTTGTCCGCAGCGGATATCCGGAGGACTATCTTGACAGAAAGTACAGATGCAATAAATGCAGAGACACCGGATACACAGATGAAGGAAAAATATGCACATGCTGCAGAGCACGTGCAGAAGAGG
>SVCR01000131.1 GCA_015058265.1 Clostridiales bacterium | reverse complement strand
TTTGGCGAGATTATTGGATATGAGTCGGAAATCGAAGCCAGGATGATTGATGCAGACTGTACGAAAGATAGTCTGAAAGCAGACAACAGAGATATCATCAATGGCTTTCAACATGCAGGGGAACAGGTCGTACTGATATATTCTGATTATGAGCAAACAATAAAAGGACTTCTGGACCGACAATCGGTATTTGGAGGTAAACCATTATGACCACAGCAGAATGGATCACAGCTTCATTGGTATTTATAATTGCGGCTATTCTTGCAGTTGTCAGTATCAAGAATTTCTAAATCAAGTATTTGCCTTGCCTCCGCTTCATAACGTTCTGTAAAATAATCGACCATATACTGTCACAGGGCGTTCTGGGAAGAATCCGCGAATGCCCTTTTATAGAATATAAAATCGTTACGGACCTGATTCATGCTCTCCGATGCAGACTCAACCGACAGCACATCGACATTGAAATGTGAATAAAAGAAGATCCAGGCTACCAGATCGTATTTGTCTTTAAAATGGTAATAGAAAGTCGGTTTGGAGATGTCCGCGAGATCACATATCTCAGTGACACGGATCTTGTCGATTGGCTTGCCTGCCATTAATGTCTTCATTTTGTCTGCTATCCATATCTTAGTACGATCAGCCATCCCACACTCCAAATTCTTACTCTTTCCAAAATTAGTAAAAAAATCTTATATTATTCTAATTCAGTAAGTTGGATTGGTCTGAAATACGGGATTTCTTGACATGAGTGTGAGATTGTGAGATATTATCATCGGATAATAAGGGAGTAGCTTGCGCAGCGATGCGTGACATATTTCGTCAATACGGGCCTTGTCCCCGGAATGTGTTGTAAGAAGCGAGACTTTTACCGAACAATTTGCGGTAGAGGTCTCTTTTTATATCTACCGCAGAATTTATGAAGTTGTTTCAAAGATCATCGAGGTAGAAGTATGGATTTCAACTACGTGTTCAGCGCAATTCTTACTCTTGTTGCGGGAATAGGAATATTTCTCATCGCCTGCAACATGATGAGCAAAAACCTGGAGGCTCTTGGCAGCACACAGCTGAAAAAACTTTTTGCATCCGTGTCCGGAAGTGACATCATGGGTGTAGGGATAGGGGCGGTCGGAACAGCTGCTATTCAGAGTTCCGGAGCCACAACCGTTATGGTCATAGGATTTGTAAATGCCGGTATTATGTCGCTCCATCAGGCCGCTACGGTAATTTACGGAGCGAATATCGGCACGACGATAACGGGTCAGATCGTGGCACTTGGTCTTTCGGGTAAAGACTCTGTTTCGACTACGGTAATATTCTCAGCACTTGCGGGCGTCGGAGCTTTTATGATGAGCTTCGCCAAGAGCAGCAGCAAACAAACGATAGGAGGTATAATCGCGGGCTTCGGCATGCTCTTCGTCGGTCTTTCGATGATGAGCAACTCCATGGAAAGCTTCGCGTATCTCGATTCCGTCAGGAATTTCCTCGCAAGCATAGACAATATACTTCTACTTGTTCTCGTTGGTACTGTTTTGACGGCAATCGTTCAAAGTTCATCTGTTATGACATCGGTTGCGATAACCATGGTTGTGGCGGGACTAATATCCCTCACTCAAGGTATATATCTTACTATGGGATCAAATATCGGTTCTTGCGTGGTTGCGATTATGGCGGCCGCATCCAGTGGGAAAAATGCAAAGAGAACCGCACTCATCCACCTTCTTTTCAATGTATTTGGCGTAGTGCTCTTCCTCGCAATAGGGCAGATAATAGGAATCGCGAGCAAAGGCGAGATATCGTTCGGGAGCATATTCCACGATCTCTTCCCGAAAGCTCCACAGCTTCAGCTTGCGATGTTCCACAGCTGCTTCAATATAATATGCTCGTTTGCCATGCTGCCTCTGACGGACAGACTTGTCAGGCTGGTCACGAAGCTTATACCCGAGCAGGAAGAAGTGGACCCTAACGCACCTAAGCTGTACTATGTCAACGACCATCTTCTCAACACCCCGGTCATAGCGCTTCAGCAGCTCAAAAATGAGATATTCAATATGTCCAAAATCGCCATGCATAATTATCATTTGGCGCTCGAGATGTTCGAAAGTCAGAATCTGAAAGACGAAGAGCTGTTCCGGTGGAATGAAGAGGAACTCAATTTCCTCAACAAGGAGCTGCAGGAGTATCTGGCTAAGTTGTCCGGGGCGGTAATCAACGATGATGATGCGCAGTTTATGGCGAGGAGCTTTCATGTTATCAACGACCTTGAAAGGATAGGGGACTATTCTGTAAATATAGTTCAATATACTCTTGAAATGATAGACGCCGGCGGCAGGATATCCGAGGCGGCGCATCAGGAGATCGAGGAACTCAGAAAGGCGATAGATGAGCTTTATGAAAGGGCACTCTGGACATATACGGAGAGTGACATGAGAACGCTTGGAGAATCCAAAGTGCTTGAAGACAGAGTGGATGCCATCACTGAGGATATGTCACAGAAACACATAGAGCGCGCAAAGTCAGGGAAATGTGAGATCAGCATAGGAGCTTACTATCTCTCGCTCATATCAGATTCAGAGAGGGTTGCTGATCACATCTACAATATGGCTAAATCGATAGCGTAAAGATACTACATGAGCGTTAGCAATAAGATTCGAATAATTGTATTCTTTCTGATGGTATCGATATTGAGAATTGTATTCTTTCCGGGGATACCTTCGCACATTGAGGCATGTTGTCTCCTTAGCTGACGATTATCAGGAATTAAACTATGAAGATTTGGAAGGTGTTGCAGGAGGAGTAGTGGCTGTCGGCGCAATCAACCTCATCGAAGAAGACGGCGAAGGCCCCAAAGCCCCTAATACATATGGCATGATAGTGGATTAATAAAAGAAAGAAACTGTAAACATACCTGCGGATATAGTAGCAATAATCAGTCAAATTCAGGCACGGTGCGATCTGCCGTGCTTTAACTTTGCCTGTACATAACGGCAGTACAGGCAAAGTTAAAGGTCTTTTCATTCTAGCCCGGGATATGTCCTGTCACAATGTTTTCCCCGTCTTCACAGCGGTATGAGATATCCGGCGCTGAAGCCTTCATCAGCCTGACAGCTATGCTCGTATCGTCCGACAGCGGATCAGCCTGCGGTCCTCCGTATTCCACGGTGAACCCGACTTCTCCCTTCTCCTGATCATATTCAAAGGTGATGCCGGCAGAGATGTGTTCTCTGAAGCCGCGCAGGACGATCTCGACGCAGAGTTCATCCGCCACTCTCAGCATGCCCCAGCGAAGCTTTGCGGAAAGCATGTGCTTCTGGGCAAATTCCTCGATCTCGCTGTAGAGCGCAGGGACATCCTTGTTGCTCTCGCCGAGCTCGAAATGCATCACCTTCAGGCGGTGTATGAACTGTCTTGTCTTCTCTTTCTTCGGATCGTCGAAGATCTGCTGCGGACTGCCTTCCTCGTATATCTCGCCCTCATCCATGTAGAACACGCGGCTCGAGACATCGCGGGCGAACCTCATCTCATGAGTGACTATCAGCATGGTAGCCCCTCTCCGGGCCAGGTTCCTGATGACCGCCAGCACCTCTCCCACCTTTGTAGGATCAAGGGCAGAAGTCGGCTCGTCAAAGAGTATGATCTCAGGATCCATCGCTATGGTCCTGGCGATGGCCACTCTCTGCTGCTGGCCTCCCGAAAGGACAGCAGGATATCTGAGAGCCCTGTCTGCAAGACCGACCATGTCAAGCAGCTCTATCGACCTATCGTACGCCTCCTGCCTGCTCCTGCCCAGAAGCTCCACCTGGGCGAGCATGACATTCTCCACTACAGTGAGATGCGGGAAGAGGTTGAATGACTGGAAAACCATCCCCACCTTGCGTCTCAGTCTGCAGAAGTCATAGCCTTCGGCGCCGGTATCCTCCCCGTCGAGGATGATCTTCCCGGCATCAGGCTCTTCAAGCCGGTTGATGAGATTGAGAAGGGTGCTCTTCCCTGTCCCCGACGGACCGATTATCGAGATCACGTCTCCTTCATCTATGATGCAGTTCACATCTTTTATAGGCACCGCCTCCCCGTAGCTCTTGCGGAGATGCTCTATCACAAGCAGTTTTTTTGCAGGCTCGACGTCATTCTGCTCAGAGGCATGATCGCTCCGTTCTTTTATATATTCCATGTCGATGCCCTTCAGGAGGCTTCCTGCCCGCTCCCTGCGGACATGGCCTCCTCCTGCAAGACTCAGCAGCTTTATCATGATATTCGAGAGCAGGAAATATATGATCGCCGTGGTGATCAGCGGGAAGAATGCGTCAAATGTGCGGCTTCTGATGATATCCGATACCTTTGTCAGTTCCATGACTGATATATATCCTGCAATGGAGGTCATCTTCAGAAGAGCCACCAGCTGTCCGCTGTATACCGGGAGGATATGTGTCATTGCCTGCGGCATGATGACCTTCACAAAGCCGCGAGCCGGCGTGAAACCGAGAGCTTTGACTGCTCTTGACTGCCCTGCCGGCACCGCCTCGATACCGTTCCTGTATATCTCTGATGCATAGGCGGCAAAATCAAGCGCGAAGCCCAGTATGCACACAGCCAGCGCACTGGTGGACTCGCCGGTGAAGACGATATAGTAAAGCACCAGGAGCAGCACCAGCACAGGTATGCCCTGTATCAGCCTGACATATATCCTTGCAAAAGCGTTTGCGTAGCTGTTCCTGCTCATCCTGAGCCTGCAGATAAGAGCACCCAGCAGGCTTCCGAGCAGGCCCGAAAGGAATGTGAGTATGAGAGTGACCCCCAGTCCGCTCAGTATCATCTTCAGGCCGTTCCCCATTATGAAGGTGTTTTTGAAACCCTTCCTGAGCTTATCAAGGAACGCTGCTGCCTTCGGGACCTCTGCGGCTGATGAGTCGGTCTTTATGACCATATGCATGTCGCTCGCAAGCACCGGATCTGTGATATTCATATTCTGCAGACGCTCGGGAGTGATGTACAGAGCATCTGCTATCATGTCATATTTCCCGCTGTTGATGCCGGCGATCGCCGCAGAGTAGGTAACGACTTCATATTCAGGACGATAGCCGTATTTCACGCAGAACTGATCTACGATATCGATGAACTCCCCTGTAAGCTGATCTCCGGCATAGTATGTCATAGGGAACCATGCTCCGTTCGTGACGACGCGCAGGACCCCGTTCTCGCCGGAGAATTCATAGTCAAGTGCCACGTCGTCTTCAGCAGACACCGAAGACCATTTTGTGACTGTCTCCCTGAACTTCCCGCTCGCCGTCATCTCCTTCAGGAAGCTGTTGAACTCGTCCTTGAGGCGGTCGCCCTTTTCGTTCCTGCTTGTTCCGAATCCGTCGATCGTTGTGGCTGACGGCAGGCTGACAAAAGCGAGATCGTCATAGTTGCCCCTTGCCAGATCGAGATGACTGCAATATGCCGCAACAGCATCGACCTTCCCACTCTCAAGGGCGATGAACATGTCCGAAAAGCTGTCATAATTCACCG
>SVCR01000130.1 GCA_015058265.1 Clostridiales bacterium | reverse complement strand
CCCATACGCGTTTATATCCTCTGCGTGATTGCTGTCTACGATGAATACCACGACTGCAGACGACTGCCCGCTTTTAATGAAATCGAGCAGGTCACTGTTCCCGTTATCAGCAGTCTTACGGTAGACAGGAAGGAAGTTGCGCACAACGATAACACGCTTCTCCGAGAACATGGAGAAAGCACGAGCCTCTCCCATGATGTCGAAGGCCGTTGCTTTGTCTCCGTCCAGATATTTCACATCGAGATTACGCCATTCCTCGCCGACGTACTTATCAATGATCTGATCCAGCGACCATTCAATGAGATAGTCTTCGGGACCGTACAGAAAAACTGCATCCCGGATAAGATCTTTCCTGAAAT
Source organism: Clostridiales bacterium (assembly GCA_015058265.1). The sequence continues at coordinate 5,177 of SVCR01000130.1, read as the reverse complement.
CAGCCGCAAAGTCTTTGTATGACATAAAGTGCTCCTTAATGAGGTTATCGCTCAAGAGATTATACCATAATCGCTTCACTGATGCTCTTTGACTTTGCTAAGACACAAAAAACGAACAAAAAACGAACATAGACATCGTACGCTATTTAGTGTAAAATTGCTGTCAGGAGAAATTCAGATAACGAGATCAGCAGCATGAGAATAATCGGAATAGACCCGGGCTATGCCATAATGGGTTACGGCATCCTGGATTATAAGGGAAATAAATTCACACCGGTAATTTACGGTTCAATAACAACAGATGCGCATACTCCCAATGAGGAGAGGCTGCTTACACTGTACAATGAACTTACCGAGATCATAAAAGAATACGAGCCGGAAGAAGCATCCATCGAGGAACTCTTCTACAATACTAACGCGACAACGGCGATCATGGTCGGGGAAGCCAGAGGCATGGCTTTGCTCGCGTGCGCGCAGGCAGGTGTCAGGATCAATGAGTATACGCCGCTTCAGATCAAGTCATCCCTTACCGGATACGGCAGGGCTGACAAGAAGCAGGTCCAGACAATGGTCAAGATGATACTCGGATTGTCCGCAGTACCTAAACCGGACGATACAGCAGATGCCCTGGCAGCTGCTATATGTCATGCTCATCATTCAGGATCGCGTGTACCGCGACTATAGACATCAGGGGAATAGCAGGAAATGATAAGATTCTTAAGAGGCGAATACCTATACTATGAATCCGGCGCTATCATCATTGAAACAAGCGGGGGCATCGGATTCCGTGTCTTCGTATCGGATACCAGCAGTCTGCTGACTGCAAGAGAAGGCGACCAGATAACGGTATATACTTATATGCAGGTCAAAGAAGACGGAATGGCTTTGTTCGGATTCCCGGATACAGAGGCATTGGCGCTCTTCGAGCAGCTTATTACTGTAAAAGGTGTCGGACCTAAAGCCGGCCTGGCAATAATGTCTCTCGGAACGCCTAACCAGATAAAAGGTGTCATTTCTGCCGGCGATGCAGCTTCTATAGCAATGGCTCAGGGCGTTGGCAAGAAGACTGCGGAGAGAGTCATACTCGAACTTAAAGATAAGGTCAGCGCGTTACCTCTCGAGGCAGATGATATTGAGGGCTTTGCACCGGCAGCGGTACCGGGAAGCGGAGAACGCGGAGAAGCAGTCATCGCTCTCACTACGCTCGGATACAGCAAGAAGGAAGCGGAGACGGCAGTCGGATCTGTACCTGATGAGGATCTGACGGCAGAAGAGTATATCAAGAAATCCCTGAAATTCCTTCTCTGATAAGGCCGGTCGCGTGGCTTGACAAAAGCCGAGGCAGGCGGGAATTTCAATATCATATATCAAAGAACAAACGGACTGAAACATGAAAGAAAGAATAACTCAGACCAAAGCAACACCCGGTGAACTCAGCGGCGAGATGACGCTGAGACCGCAATACCTAAGTGAATACTGCGGGCAGACAGCAGCCAAGAACAACCTGTCGATATATATCGAGGCTGCCAAGATGAGGAACGAGCCGCTTGACCACGTTCTTTTTTACGGACCACCGGGACTCGGCAAGACGACTTTGGCAGGTATAATCGCCAATGAATTGGGAGTAGACATCAAGGTCACATCAGGTCCTGCGATAGGCAGAGCCGGAGATCTTGCAGCCATACTTACCAATCTTAATGACAACGATGTTCTGTTCATCGATGAGATCCACAGACTGAACCGTTCTGTCGAAGAAGTCCTGTACTCAGCTATGGAGGATTTTGCGCTGGATATCATCATCGGCAAAGGTCCTTCCGCAAGATCGCTGCGGATAGATATAGCCAAATTCACTTTGATCGGAGCAACGACCAGAGCCGGAAGTCTGTCTGGACCGCTTAGAGACAGATTCGGCATCGTGGAGAAGTTCGAATTCTACACACCTGAAGAGATCCGTGAGATCCTCAGGCGTACAGCTAACGTCCTCGGTACTGGCATAGATGACGCATCGCTGGACGAGATAGCCGGAAGATCCAGAGGCACACCTCGTATAGGTAACAGACTGATCAAGAGAGTCAGGGACTTCTCCGCTGTCATCGCTGACGGCGATATAAACATCGACATCACAAGAAAAGCGCTGGATGCGCTCGGTGTTGACGAACTCGGACTGGAAAAACTTGATAGAGACATACTCACAACCATCATTAAGGGATTTAACGGCGGACCGGTTGGCATTGAAACTATCGCTTCCGCTATCGGTGAGGAAAGAGTAACGATCGAGGACGCTAATGAGCCTTATCTCATTCAGGCCGGACTCCTTTACAGGACACAGAAGGGCCGTGTGGCATCGAGAGCGGCGTACGAGCACATGGGCCTGCTCGGTTTCTATAAAGAACCTGAAAGCGAGCAACTGAGAATGGATATTTGATCGCAAAGGAACTTAATACTGCTTATGAGAATTGAAGAATTTGATTACGAACTGCCTCAGGAGCTGATCGCCCAGACTCCGCTGGAGCAAAGGGACAGCTGCAGGCTGATGATACTTGACAGAAAAGAAAAGACGGTCTCGCACCGTCATTTTTACGATATATTGGATTATGTAAACTCAGGCGACTGCCTTGTTCTCAATGATTCAAGAGTTATTCCCGCTAGAATGTACGGCCTGAAGGAAGGGACCGGGGCTCATATAGAGCTGCTCCTCATCAAGAGGATCGATGGAGACAAGTGGGAATGCCTTGTGAGACCGGGAAAGAGGCTGCACGAAGGTGATACTGTCATACTTGCGGGCAGAACAGAGACTGTCCCTGCAGGTTCGGAGCCTCCTACTGAAGGTTACACACTTGTTAACGGTATTGAAAATGATTTCAAGGCTCATATTCTCGGCATCCATGACGCGGATAATGCGACAAGACTTGTAGAATTCGAGTATGACGGCATATTCATGGAGAGACTGGAGGAAATCGGGTCAATGCCTCTTCCTCCATATATTACAAGGGCTGCTGAGGATTCGGACAAAGAGATGTATCAGACTGTCTACAGCAGGATCGACGGATCCGTTGCTGCGCCGACTGCCGGATTGCACTTCACTAAGGATCTTCTGAAGGCTGCGGAGGACAAAGGCGTCAGGATCGCGTACGTCACTTTGCACGTCGGTATCGGAACATTCAGACCGGTCAGCGTGGATGTGGTTGAAGAGCACAAGATGCACTTCGAAGAATGCTCGATCGATGAAGCTAATGCGGAGATCATCAACAGGACGATCGAAGAAGGAGGCAGGATCATCTCAGTCGGAACCACTTCGACAAGAACGCTTGAGAGCATGGCTGAAGAATGCACGGATACCGGAAATGGCAGAAAATACCGTGTCAAGGCCGGAAGCAAGTCAACGGGTATATTCATTTATCCGGGATATGAGTTCAGGATCGTTGACGCTCTGATCACGAATTTCCACCTTCCTAAATCCACACTTCTCATGCTCGTTTCAGCACTTTACGACAGAGAAGAGATACTTAAGGCGTATAACATAGCTGTCGAAGAGAAATACAGATTCTTCAGCTATGGCGATGCGATGCTGATCGAGTAGAGGATCAGCTGTGAAGGTACTAACGATCAGGATATGACCATACGTCAAACAGATGCTGCAATGGAGGCATAGCATATATGGGCAGAGCACTTACATTTGAATTACTTCGTCAGGACAGCAAGACCAAAGCCAGAAGGGGCAGGATCACTACACTTCATGGAATAATCGAAACGCCGGTATTCATGCCGGTCGGTACGCAGGCGACTGTCAAAGCAATGAAGCCTGAGAGCGTTGAAGAGATCGGAGCTCAGATAATCCTGGCTAATACATATCATCTGATGCTGAGACCCGGGAGTGATATTATCAGGGAAGCCGGAGGATTGCACAAGTTCATGAACTGGGACAAGCCTATCCTCACGGACAGCGGCGGTTTTCAGGTGTTCAGCCTCGGCAAGATGCGTAAGATCACCGAAGAAGGCGTAAGATTCCAGTCGTATATAGACGGGAGCAGGCACATGCTTTCGCCGGAAAGATCCATGGAGGTACAGAATGACCTCGGATCGGATATTATCATGGCCTTCGATGAGTGCGCGCCTAAAGATGTTTCCAGAGAGTACATTGAAAGATCTCAGGCGAGGACAACAAGATGGCTGGAGCGCTGTGTGCTTGCCCATAAGAATACTGACAAACAGGCTCTTTTCGGAATAATGCAGGGCGGATTCTACAAGGATCTCCGTGAGGAAAGCGCCAGGGCCATTGTTGATATGGATCTTCCGGGATATGCTATCGGAGGTATTTCTATCGGAGAGAGCAAAGAAGAATATATGGGAGTCCTTGAGTATGCTCCGGATCTGCTGCCTGTTGACAAGCCGAGATATGTGATGGGGATCGGTACTCCGGATTATATCTTCGAGGCTGTAGAACATGGTGTGGATATGTTCGACTGTGTTGAACCGACGAGGATCGCAAGACATGGTATGGCTATGACAAGCCAGGGAAGGCTCAGTATCAAGAATGCGCGGTTCGAGAGAGACTTCACACCGCTGGATCCTGAATGCGACTGTTATACATGCAGGAATTACTCAAGAGCGTATTTAAGACACCTGTTCAAAGAGAATGAGACACTTTCGCATATGCTTCTGACTGAGCATAATCTCAGATTCCTTTCGAAGACTCTGGAGAAAATAAGAGAATCGATCGACGAGGACCGATTCTCTGAATATAAAGATGAGTTTTATGCTAAGTATTACGGAGTAGGTACATCTACATCCAGATAATTACATAAGCCTTCGGCGAGACCCTTGCCATACTTCTTATGTTTCTTCTTGAAGATCTTGTAGTCTCGCTTGATAGAACCTGTCTCAAAGATGCATGCAGGAACTTTAGTGACCCTGAGTTCATACAGCTCAGGTCTGTAGCTGTAACTCCGATGCTTGATGTAGACTCTGTTGTGTACACCTTCATTAAGAGCGATCGCAAGTTTCTTACCTGCAGAAGACATATACAGAGGAAGCGTGCCTGACGGAGCTCTGTACCAATCGCAATGAACGCTTACATAGGCACTTATCCTCTTGCGGTTAGCTATACCGACAGTCATGTTCATATTCATCTTATTATCCACGTCGGCGTCGGTATAGACATAGACGCCAGCGCTGCG
>SVCR01000129.1 GCA_015058265.1 Clostridiales bacterium | reverse complement strand
AGAGATTTCGCCGCCTCTATATCTCTTCTGAAGCCCTGAGGATCATCCGGAGTGTAGATGCCGTTCTTCCAATAGCCCTGGTCAAGCAGCCCGTTGAAGAAATACGGCTCACCGTTCAGGCATAGCCTCTGATATCCCCCGCGCTCCTCTATTGTGAGAGTTCTCAGGGCAAAGTAGGATCCCACTTTGTCGAAGGCTGTCTCTATAGTGAAGTTGTACAGATACGGATCCTCCGGGCTCCATGTATGCGGCCAGTGGATATCGATATGGATAGAAGCACATTTTTCATCAGTACCCTCTTCCTTATCCATCCTGTATTTCTCACCCAGGAGCTCTATCACTCCGCTGTCGATGCCATATGCCCTTATCTCGACCCAGTCCTCTCCGGAATCTATCTTGAGAGATTCGATGTGTTCCGCATTCACTGGTTCCAGCCATACGGTCTGCCATATACCCGATACAGGCGTATACCACATGCCTCCGTTATTGCGCTTCTGTTTGCCCCACGGATACTTGTGATCCAGTTCATCTACAGCTTCCACCCTTATAACGAATGATACCGGTTCTTCGTCCTCATCATCCTCAGCCCATATACTTTTTTCCTCTTCAGGCGGCTCCGACTCCTCATCTTTTGCATAGATCAGATCGGTTATGTCAAATGAGAAAGGCAGATAACCTCCCTCGTGTTCTCCTGCAGCTCTGTCATTGATGAATACCTTAGCTATCTGATCAACTGCGCCGAAATGAAGGAGGATCCTCCGGCCCTTCCATTCCTCAGGCAGAGTCACCTCTTTCTCATATATCATCGTCTGCCCCGGGTCTATCCTGCGTCCTATCCCGGATAGTTTGCTCTCAGGGCAAAACGGTATATTAATGGTCTCCTGTCCGTCCTTCGCCGCTTCAGAGTTGTCTCTCGTTCCAAGGGCATCTCTGCCGACCGTCCTGAAGCTCCATTCTCCGTTGAGGCACAGCCAGTCCTTTCTTACCATCTGCGGTCTGGGATAAATGTCCCAATTGCTTTTCATGTAATTGCTACCTCATTTCATTTACATTTATCAGGTTACTATTATATCACGTTATCGACTCTTTTAAAGGCACTCGTATTTTAGTGCTTGCATACAAGAAAAAACACTAGTAAAATTGTCTCTGTCTGCGACTGGACTTTGATCAATAGACAGACCGCATGGTAAATTCAGATACCATCGATCACAGCCGCAGATCAGAATACAACAATAATACTGAAGGAATAAGACAAATATGAAGAACGATATCCTCGGAAAGATCAATATACCTGCCGATCTCCGCACTGCTCTCGCAGCAAGCCCGCACATCTATTTCCCTGTAAACAAGCACGAGCTGTATGAGCTCTGCTTCGGGACTTCAGGCGGCAGCGTCAATATAGTCGGCTACACCATTCCGGGAAGAGGCTACGTCCAGGAAGCGGAAGTAGTCCGCTGCAAGAATGGTTCATCCGTCAACTTCACAGATGAATACATGCGCAGAAGAGATCCTAACTGTATGTTCATAGGAGATGATCTGCCTACAGATAAGCCTCGTTTCAGAGATATATGGAACATGGAATTCGGCGACCTCCGCGCAGCTACGATGAACTGGCTCGGTGAGCAGCCGCTCGTTGTAATGCCTGTCAGCATCGGAGGCAAGTTCCACGGCTATTCATGCCTGGTAGTCTGCCCTGCTAATGCGGCATTTTTCGCTTACGCACTGGCCAACATCCAGGAATTCGTCAGCATCGACTCGCTGGAGGACGGTTACACCCCAAGGTCGATCATCTATGTCGCGCCTCCGTTCAGGCACACACACTTCAGCGGCAAGCAGGCTGTAGTACACTGCAGGAGCACAGAACTGCATGAAGTTTTCTCATATAATCTCTATCCGGGTCCAAGTGCCAAGAAAGGTGTTTTCTCGGTACTCCTCGACATCGGCGAGAATGAAGGCTGGATCACGAACCACGCTTCGGCTGCTTTGCTCCAGACTCCTTATGAGAACGAGATCGTCTTCATGCACGAGGGAGCTTCCGGCGGCGGTAAGAGTGAGATGCTGGAAGAGATCAGACGCGAAGCGGACAACCGCGTCCTTCTCGCAAGGCACACCATCACAGGCGAGGAGTTCTATGTAAACCTCAGTGATACGTGTGACATCTTCCCTATCGCAGACGATATGGTCATGGCGCATTCGGATATGCAGAACACATCCGGGAAGCTCGTGATCACAGACGCGGAGAACGGATGGTTCCTGAGAGTAGACGGAGATAATTATTACGGCAACATCCCTCTCTATGAGAGGATCAGCATACATCCGAGTGAACCACTCGAATTCTTCAACATAGACGGCACACCCGGTGCTACATGCCTTATCTGGGAGCACACCATGGAGGCTTCAGGCAAACCTTGCAGCAATCCGAGAGTCATCATCCCTCGCGAGATGATAGACAGCATCATCCCGGGAGATGAACCTCTTGAGGTCGACATAAGATCATTCGGCGTAAGGATGCCGCCAAGCACCAAGGAGAATCCTAACTACGGTGTCATGGGCTTCGTACAGATCGTACCTCCTGCCCTGGCATGGCTGTGGAGACTGATCGCACCTCGCGGATTCAAGAATCCGTCTATCGCTGACAATGCAGCAGGCAGCGGCTTATCAGCAGAAGGTGTCGGATCATACTGGCCTTTCGCTACAGGCAAGAAGGTCACTCAGGCGAACATGCTGCTCCATCAGATCATCGATACTCCTAACACTCTCAACATCCTGATCCCTAACCAGCACATCGGTGCCTATGAGATCGGGTTCAAAGCAGAGTGGATCACAAGAGAGTATCTCGCGAGAAGAAGCGGTACGGTCAAAGCTAATCACCTCGTACCTGCCCGCTGTCCGCTGTTCGGCTATTCTCTCGATGAGATGAAGATCGACGGACAGTTTATAAGACGTACCTTCCTCCGTCCTGAGCTGCAGTCCAAGCTCAATGAAGACGGATATGATGAATGTGCAGCCATACTGACAGATTTCTTTAAGAAGGAGCTCCAGCAGTTCCTTGAGCCGGATCTTGATCCGCTCGGAAGACAGATCATCGAGCTCTGCCTCAACGATGCTCCGATCGAAGAGTATGTCAAGCTCACGCCGATCAACGGCATCAAGGGCAGACACGAAGTCAGAAAGAAATAATTATAAGCTGCGATCAACCGCTTATCTCACAGGTAACTGCGATATAAAACAGCCCCGCGTCGTAAGACGCGGGGTCAGCTGTATATCATATGCAGATAGAATTGCCGTATGACAGCATTATATTATGATGCCGTTCGAGATCAACAGTATTACTTGCGTACAGGTGTTGTATAAGGCTCAACGCCCGGGCATATCCTGATCCTGTCAACTGCGCTTGCAGCGATCTCGCTGAAATCCTGGAGCTTTTCTTCTCCGCGGAGGACTCTGAGGCATCCGGCTGCAAGAGCTTCCATCTCAAACTCTCCTGCCATGACTTCAACAGGTGCGATGAATGAAACATGATCGCTGATATATCCCGAGAGGAATTTTGAATGAGCCATTCCGCCTGTCAGGATGATCCTGTCGACTTTTCCGCACACTACTGCAGAAAGCTTAGCGATGTCCTTAGCAACTGTGTAAGCAAGTGCCTCGTATACGATCTTAGCGTATTCATCGCCTTCACTAATCATCTTCTCAACTTCAAGAGCATCAGCTGTACCGAGATGAGCTTTGAGTCCGCCGTTGCCGTGGATCTTTTTCATAGCCTCTTTGTAGGTGTACTTGCCGCTGTAGCACATATCTATCAGTCTCTTAGCACTGACTCCGCCTCCTCTTTCAGGAGTGAAATTGCCCTCGTCATCATTGACACTGTCGATGTTGACTCCATCCTTATACAGACGGATCGAGCTTCCGCCTCCGAGGTGAGCTACTATAAATGTGCATTCTTCGAACTTCTTTCCGAGCTTCTCCTCAGCACACTTGATAGCCATAGCTCTGGTATTCCGAGTATGACCGACTGTAAAATGAGGGATCTCAGGAACTCCGCTGACTCTGGCAACAGGCATCTTCTCATCTGTTCCGATAGCATCGTAAATGCAAACAGGAATTCCGAATTCCTTATTCAGATCAAACGCGATCATGCTTCCGATCAGCGAAACGTGCTTTGCAAGGTCCTCCGGTCTGGTAAGGAAATCTATCATAGCCTGATCGATCCCGATCGCTCCGTGAGGACAAGCGATGATATTGCCGCCTCTTGATACAGCAGCTGTAAGAGTATCCAGACCTACACCGTTCTTCGCAAGAGATTCCTTGATCCTCTCATAGCGGAACTCATACTGCTCTGTTACATCACCGAATGGTGCCAGCTCTTCAGTAGTATGACGGATAGTGTCATTGAACAGCTCTTTGTCATCCTCATAAACAGCGATCTTGCTCGAAGTTGAGCCAAGATTCATGACAAGTATTCTTTCCTTTGCCATATAGTTTTTCCTCCCGTTTTTACCCTGCCGGAACCTTACCCGGCACATTTGTTATAACTTCTCAGGCGTTTACCTCTTCCACAGCTTCCGCTTCCACTTCTATCACAGGGATCTCGGTAAGAGGTTCTCCTTCTTCTGTATCCATATCGAATTCAATTGAATTCTCTATAGTCTCCGCCTCGACATCTACAGCATTCTTTCTTGTTTCTTCATCTTCCATGGCTTCTTCAGCTGCCTCTTCCGCCGCTCTGAGTTCAGCCTCGCGCTCTGCATCTCTGCGAGCGAATTCTGCCCTGACATTAAGAGTCTTGAGTACGACATAGGCAACAGCAAGTATGACCAGTAATGAGAATAACATATCCTACCTCCTCCGAGGATCACAACCTCTCACTTTCCCAACCGGAAACAAATGCATCCGGGAAATTAACAGAAGCATATCTCAGCATCTTGTCTCTTCCGCTCACATGAGTTGAATGGACATTGATATGAACCGGATGAATATCGTGCTTCTTCATGTATTTAAGCGCATCGAAACCAGTGAACAGGCTGTCATAACCCAGATCGTAATCCAGATCCACCAGTTCGATGCAGTTCCTGTACTTGTCGATCAGCGCAAGAAAGTCAGCATAATTGTCTGCAGATACATAATCCATGCCCTGGGGCGGTCTTCTGTAATCATCAAGATACAGTTTCATACTATCTGCGTCTGAGCCTCCCCGCCAGATATCCCGTGATACCGCTGATCAGCAATGTGCCCAATGCCACAGCAGAGCGCACTATCAGGGAACGTTTTTCATATTCCTTCAGTTCTGATTCTTCTCTAGTCTTCAGTTCGTCAGCCATTCTATCTCTCCGTCTGATGAACGGTAACAGACATTACTTCTTCAGCAGGTCTCTGATCTCTGTGAGAAGAGCGATATCAGCAGGAACTTCTTCAGGTTCTTCCGGTGCAGGTTCCTCTTCCTTCTTAGCTGCATCCTTAGCCTTGTTAAGAGCCTTGATGATCATGAAGAGTACCCATGCGATCAGCAGGAAGTCGATGATAGCCTGCAGGAAAGCTCCGAATCCGATAACTGCTGTTCCTACTGTAACGGACATATCAGCAACAC
>SVCR01000128.1 GCA_015058265.1 Clostridiales bacterium | reverse complement strand
TGTCTTTATTGTAGCTCTGTTATATGGAGCATTCTTCAGTAAAACGCTTCATGCCACTTTGACATTCGGTGAAGCGGACATCTTTACAAACGCATTTAAGATAATAGAGACCATCGGTCTGATAATGTTCGTCGGTTCCGTCGGAATGATCGCCGGTCCAAATTTCTTCAAGAATCTGAAGAAGAATTTCAAATCATACATTCTGATAGGATTTATCATTATCCTTGCAGGCGCTCTTGCAGCTCTCGGATGCTTCTTCATCGGCAGAAATTTCGTAACTGTTCCTGCTGAAGAGGCAGCTCTCGGAATAAGCAAATCACAGTACATGATGGCCATGATGACCGGTATCCTTTCAGGATCACTTACATCAACACCTGCTTTCTCAGCTTCCAAGGCAACAGCAGCAACTCTCTTTGCTGCAGGCTCGGATGCTGCAAATAAGATCCAGGACGTTGTTACAGTCGGTCAGGCAATCGCATACATTTTCGGTGTTATCGGAGTTGTGCTGTTTGTCCAGCTTATCCCTAAGATGGTCAAGGCAAACATGGCTAAGGAACGTGAACTCATCACCATCGTTGATACCGGTAAGGGTCAGATGAAGGATGTCAACAAGAAGCGTTTCGAGATCGATGAATTCGGATATGCTGCTTTTGCACTTGTTGTTATCGTTGGTATATTTGTCGGTATGATCAAAGTTCCGCTTTCAGGACAAGGACTTGCAGGCAAGACGTTCAGTCTTACCACTACAGGCGGTGTACTTATTTCAGGTATTGTGTTTGCCCATTTCGGACACATCGGACCGATCAGCCTGAAGGTTGAGAAAAAGGTACTTGAGAGCTTCCGTGAGTTCGGACTCATGCTCTTCCTTATCGGATGCGGTGTTCCCGGAGGAGCTTCATTCGTTAAGTATTTCCAGGTCGTATACTTCGGATATGGTATCATAATCACAATAGTTCCTATGATCATCGGATACCTTATTGCGAAAAAGCTGCTCAAGCTTCCGCTGCTCAATGTACTTGGTTCGATCACAGGCGGCATGACTTCAACACCTGCCCTTGGAACTCTTATCAGAACTGCCGGAACTGATGACGTTGCTTCGGCATATGCATCCACATATCCTATAGCGCTTATCTGTGTTGTACTTGCTTCACAGTTCCTGCTTCTCATATTCGCTGCATAAGAGATAATACATTTGATCAACAATAAAAGCCGCTGCTTAAAATGCAGCGGCTTTATTCATGTGATTGAAACTGCCGTATCAGCTGAGTTTCATTGTGCCTGTCTTATTGAACCTGTCATGCCATGAAAGCGCCTCAGAAAGGATGTGAGGTGTCTGGCCGCCTGATTCGGCGCATGCCCTGTTGAAATAATCACGGAGCATGTCCCTGTAATCCGGATGGGCACAGTTCTCAATGATGGCCTCAGCTCTTTCACGCGGTGATTTCCATCTGAGATCGGCAACTCCCTGTTCTGTAACGATGACCTGAACTTCATGCTCTGTATGGTCAATATGAGAACACATGGGGACTATGCAGCTGATCGCACCGTTCTTTGCGAGAGAACCGGTTGCGAATATTACCAGTCCGGAGTTCCTTGAGAAGTCTCCGGAACCTCCGATACCGTTCATGATCTTTGTTCCCATGACATGAGTAGAATTTACATTTCCGTAGATATCTACCTCGATAGGTGTGTTCATGGAAACAAGCTGGAGTCTTCTGGCAACTTCAGGGTTGTTTGAAATCTCCTGTGGACGGATGACTATGCGCGAATTATAAAAGTCGATGTTGTTTATCAGCTCATCCATACCTTCTCTTGAAAGAGAAAGAGAAGTGCAGCTGCCGCCATCGATGATACCTTTCTTGATCAGATTAAGAGCTGAATCCTGTATTACTTCTGTATACATGGTGAGATTCTTAAGACCGCTGGTCTCAAGTCCTGCAAGAACAGCATTCGCCACATTTCCCACACCTGACTGGATAGGGAAGAGGTTCTCGGGCTGACGTCCGGCTGCTATCTCGCCTTTAAGGAACTCAACAATATGTCCTGCTATCTTCTTGGAATCTTCATCAGCAGCCTTGAAAGTAGGGAAGTATTCAGGATCGTCGGTCACAACTATGCCTGCGATCTTGGCAGGATCACATGGAATATAAGGTGTTCCGACTCTGTCCATGGGACCTGTGATAGGAATGGGTTCCTTCTTTCCTGCATTTGAATAGATGTCATGCATGCCTACAAGTTCAATGGGCAGCGTGGTGTTAAGCTCGATCAGGACTTTGTCAGCTTTTGCAACGCAGGCATCGGAAACGCCGACGGTTGCAGCAGGGTAGAGGCCTTCTTCAGTAACAGCGCAGCATTCGATTATCGCAAAATCGATCTTGGGGCTGTTGCCGGTCATTATCCACTTAGGTGTAACAGAAAGATGCTGGTCCGCGTAAGAAATGGTTCCGGCATTTACTGCTGCACGGCAGGGCTTATTTGTCTGATACGGAAATCTTCTGGCAATAAGTCCGGCTTCTGTCATGTCGCCGTCAAGATGAGGACCGACTGAAGCACCGGTGATCACAGTAAGATTTGTTGCGGTTCCCTGTTTCGCGATCTCAGCCGGGATGATATGAGGGTCGCCGACCTGACCGAAACCGGAAAATCCGAGGACCATATCCGCTTTTATCATTGAAGCTGCTTCCTGAGCAGAAATGATCTTGTTTTTTAAACTTTCAGGGATTCTTTCCATCAGTTATCTCCTTTTAATAAAATCGGCCACTGACCTGATAAACAATTCGGGTCAGTGGCCGGATGATCTAAGATCAGTCGCAGAGTTCGACGATAGTAGCCATGCCCATACCACCTGCTATGCAGAGTGTAGCAAGACCGTACTTAACGCCCCTCTTCTTCATCTCATGAACAAGAGTTACGATGATCCTTGCTCCTGAGCATCCGATAGGATGTCCGAGCGAGATACCGCCGCCGTTAACGTTGATAACGTCCATGCGGTCCTCGATACCAAGCTCTCTGATGCATGCAAGAGACTGTGAAGCAAATGCTTCGTTAAGTTCGAACAGTCCGATGTCGTCGGTTGTAAGGCCGGTCATCTTAAGGACTTTCCTTGTTGCGGGAACAGGACCGATACCCATGATAGTGGGATCAACGCCTGCAACAGAGGTAGCAAGAACCTTGGCAAGCGGCTTGAGTCCGAGTTCTTTTACCTTATCTTCGCTGGCGAGCATGATAGCTGCAGCACCATCGTTACGGCCTGATGAAGAACCGGCAGTGATGGTCTGTGTAGCAGCGCCGTCAAATGCGAAGCAGGGCTTAAGAGCTGCCATCTTCTCAAGAGTGGTCTCACGAGGGAACTCATCTGTGTCGAAGATGATCGGATCTTTCTTGCGTCCCTGAGGAACAGTTACAGGAATGATCTCTTCTTTGAACTTGCCTGCAGCGATAGCAGCGGCAGCTTTGACCTGGCTGTCATATGAGAACTTGTCCTGGTCCTCACGGCTGATATTGAATTTGTCAGCTATCTTCTCAGCAGTATTTCCCATGTTGAACTTGCCATAGGTCTCCTGAGGCTGTGAGTTGAACTGAGCCTCGGTAAGGCAGTCCTTGAGCTGGGTTGTGCCGGTGCCGACACCCCAGCGGGCATTTGACAGATAGAAGAATCCGTTTGTCATGCTCTCGGTTCCGCCGACGAGAACGACTTCATTCTCGCCTGTACGTATGGAGTCAGCTCCGTTACGGACAGCCATCATGCCTGATGCACATGCGATCATGACAGTGCTGGCAGGAACTTCTTCAGGGATTCCTGCTGCAAGAGCAGCATAACGTGCGGTATTTGAAAAATCAGAAGTCTGACGGCAATGACCGAAGATTATCTCATCGATCTGATCTGCAGGTACGCCTGATCTTTCTACAGATGCCTTCATTACTGCAGCAGCAAGGGCGTCTGCGTTAAGTGGCTTAAGTGTGCCTCCGAATTTGCCGATGGCAGTACGGCAGGCATCAACAATATAAACATCTCTCATTAGGGATTACCTCCAAAATTGTAATTATACCGGATCGTTCAGGAACTTACGCTCGAGACGGAACACCTCAAAGAGCTGTTTATCTCTCTTGAGCTTAAGGGCTTCAATGTCAACGTTGGAGTAATCATATAATCCCTTGCCGGTCTTGATGCCGAGGTTGCCGGCATCAACGAGCTCCTTAAGAGTCTTGGGAAGCTCATCACCGTTCTTAGGCATGCTGTATGATTTGTTGATGTAGTTGTTTGCGCTCATGTCAACGCCGCCGAAGTCGATACGCTTGCAGATACCGAGTACGCATGCACGGGGTATGAAGCTTGCCTTGGATGCAAGGTCAATGGCTTCAGCATCGCAGTATCCGTTGTCGATGAGGTAGAATACCTCACGATGGAGACACTGCTGAAGTCTGTTAACAATGTAGCCGCGAATGAACTTCTTCATGAATACGGCTGTCTTTCCGCATTTCTTGAGAAGAGCCATTGCGATGTCAGCATACTCCTGAGGAGCCTGCTCGCTCTTAACAACTTCTACAAGAGGAAGGAGCTGTGCGGGTGCATACCAGTGGCAGATGATCTGCTGGGGCAGAAGGCTCTCGGGAACAACTTCAAAGATATTGAGGGCAGAAGTATTGGATGCGATGATGACATCCTTTCCGCCTACAATGTCATTGAGCTGTGCGTAAAGAGCTTCCTTGGCATCACGCTTTTCAACGATGGTCTCCTGAATGAACTGGCATCCTTCAACAGCTTCTTCAACTGTGAGCTTAAAGCTGATACGCGCAAGGGCAGCGTCTGCGTCCTCACGGGAGATCTCACCTTCACCTACGAAAGTGTCAAACTGGTTCTTGAGAGAAGCAAGAGCTTTCTCGCGTGTAGACTCTGAACGGGTCCACATTATGACTTCATATCCGCCTGTTGCGTATACCTGGGCAATTCCGGGGCCCATTGTTCCTGCTCCGAGAACCGCTATTCTTTTAATGTCTTCTAATTTCATCGTGATCAAACCTCTCTTATTTACCCATAAGTCTCAGATCTTCTTCGATATAATCAGCCGGATTAAGAGCTTCATAGTCAACTTCTGCATCATGGTTTACAAGTCCGAGGATCTCGCGGGCTTCAGCAGCTGTAGCGATCTCACGGCCTACTTCCTTGGCAATCCTTACTGTACGCTCAACAAGCTGAACGTTAGTAGCAAGAACACCTTTCTCATACATGATGTTGTCCTCAAGGCCTACGCGCAGTCCGTCGCAGCCCATTGCAAGTCCGTGAAGGATGCAGGGGAGATGCCATCTGCCGATACCTGAGATTGACCATGTTGAGCCGGGCTGCATCTTAGGAACAAGATATGCAAGAGCCTCTGCTGTTCCGGGCATTCCGCCTGTAACACCAAGTACGAACTGGTAATGAACAGGAGTCTTAAGGATGCCTTTCTTTACATAGTAGTCAACGTTTGCCATGTCTCCGCCGTTGAAGATTTCGCACTCAGGCTTGATCTGGAGCTCCTGAAGCTCAACGCCGAGTTTCTCAAGGAACTGAGGAGAGTTAGTGAAGATGTATGAGTTTGCCCAGTTCATTGAAAGAGGATCGTATGAGCTCATC
>SVCR01000127.1 GCA_015058265.1 Clostridiales bacterium | reverse complement strand
GCCCGTGACAAGGATATGAGTAAGGTCGTGACAGGATTACAGAGCAATCCTGTGACAGCTCATGAAATTAATAACAGCTATCTGAAGAGCGATAGTTGGGGTAATAAGTACCACTATAAATATAGAAAGAACGGAAAACTGAAGAAAATGACAGAAATATACGGTAGTTACCCAAATGAACCACACACATTTGATAAAAAGGGACGAATTACTGGGCTGGGAAATATCGATTTAGGAACTTTCAAACACTATTATAATAAAAAAGGATATTTACAAAGGGTACGAGAACATGATCCTGAGTGCGATGTTACCTATGAATACACTTTTGATTCGAAAAAGAGGATTAGGGGTATAAAGGAAAAAACATTGATTGTCGATGCTAAAGATGGATTTGATTGCTATTACACCCTAGATAAAAAAGGATTTGTCACAAAAGTGGCGTGTCAACGTGTTAATGACAATGGAAAAGAATACCCTGTTACATACAATATATCTTATAAAAAGGATAGCAAGAAGAGGATAAAGTCAATTATCATTAAGCGAGTTGAGAATGGCAAGAAGATAAAGATAGTATTTAAGTATAAAAAAGCAAAGACTAAAAACTTTAAATACTACAGAGCAATTATCAACCGATGTGCACCACAGTATGCATATGATGGAGTATACTTTCCTCGAAATATCGAAGCATTTCCTTGATGACTATAGCTTGCGAAGAGGCAACTGTGATCGTACAATTTTTTTATTCCTTTTACCTGGAATCTCAACATATGTTTGCGCAGATATGAAAGTGATGGCCAATTCTTTCAATTAATATGGAGGATCCACTTAAAATGGTTAACAGTCACGATAGAAAATTGATCTACTCCGATAATTACAGAAAACTGCTCCCGCTGTTTGTGGAGGGCGGTCTGGAGGTGCATCTGAATGATGAGATGCCGGAGAACCTGATCACCTGCATCGAGCTGGTGGACGCACAGAGCGATGAGCTGATAGGCGGCGCGGCAGTAGTGCGCACAGACGGCAGGTTCGTGCTGAAATGTCTGGCCGTAGATGACGCGCATCAGGGTAAAAGGCTCGGGTCAGATCTGGTCAGAGAGGTCATCTCTGAGGTGGAACGTAACGGCGGTACGGAGCTGTGGCTCAGTGCCAAGACGCCGGGCTTCTACAGGAAGCTGGGCTTTGCCACGGTGCCGATGGAAGAAGCGCCGCCTGTATCTAAGTGTCTGACCTGTCCGAGATATCAGGTGGACTGCAATTCAGAAATAATGGTATACAAACTGTAACAAATCAGGCATGGCCGTATCCGTGATCCGGCCATGTTCATATCTTGGGTTTCGTGATGAACGGATTTGGTATATACTAATGTCCGGAAGCTGGATGCTCGGTATGGCGGATCGCTGCGAAGGACTTTGGCGGCTCCGCAAATACTACGAGATGCGCAATTCAGCTTTGAATAAAAAACTATAAGAAGGAGACAAGTATTATGGATAAGAAAGAAGTGTTCGTGGACGTTTCTGCAAGACATATCCATCTCAGCAGAGAGGATCAGGATGTGCTGTTCGGTAAGGGTTATGAGCTCGAAGTGTACAAGGAACTGGCGGGCGGCGGTGGCTTTGCAAGCGCAGAGCAGATCGCTATTGTCGGACCTAGGAGCACATTCCCTAAAGTAAGGATCCTCGGACCTTGCCGCAAGCAGTCTCAGGTCGAGCTGTCCAAGACAGACGCACGCGCACTTGGCGTTGACGCACCTGTAAGACTTTCCGGAGACCTTGAAGGAACACCCGGCATCAAACTGGTCGGTCCTGCGGGAGAGCTGGAGCTGAAGCAGGGAGTCATCGTTGCTAAGAGACACATCCACATCGGCGTAAAGCAGTCTGAAGAGTGGAACCTGAAGACCGGTGATGTAGTTGCAGTCCGTGTCGATACTGAGGACAGATCTCTTATCTTCGGAGATACTGAGATCCGTGTACAGGGCGATCAGGAAGATCTTGCACTCATGCACATCGATACAGATGAAGCAAATGCAGCAGGCATGAAACCTATGAATGGATATATCGTGGAATTCTGATCCTGCACTTGCCTCTGACAAGATATAGAAAAAAGCGGTCTCTTATGAATAGAGATCGCGCTAAGACCGTTTATATACCCCGGGCTCTAAATCGATAGAGCCCGGGGTTTTGTCCTTCCTACATATAATCCATGGCTGCCTTATAATTGCCGAAGACATTGAGCTCGACGCAGTCATAATGACTCCCGGATTAATGAGCGTAGTGCGCGCATACAGCCCTGCAAGATAAACAAGTGTCTCATAGTTGTAATTCGGGTGCGCTACTCCCTGGCGGTTTACGTATCCTCTCAGTTTTTCGTGCCTTTTCGTCCTGCAGTTGAGAGCCGCGGCTGATCAGCAGCTATGCGTGGAATGTTACCTGGTTTATGTAAGTGATGAATGTGCTGAGACTCTCAGGCACATGCTTGATCGAGTAGTAAAGCTGCAGTGTTTCGTTAAAGATGCCATGCAACGAATAGCCGTAAAGACCCTCTGCGGCGGAGGCTTCCTGCTCCAGCATCAGCGCAAAGCCCTGCGACAGCTCTGTCAGGAGATGCTGCTTTGCGATGGATTCGACCACGGTCACGTTCTCGAAGGTGACGCCGAAGGTATTCCTGAGTATGTTCCGGCAGTAGTCATGATAACGCGGTTCCCTGGACTTGGTGATCATCGGGAGCCTGCGGATAACTTCCTCGATACTGCCGTATTCACGCATCGCCCGCTCCGAGCAATAGATATATGTGCTGCCCGAAAGAACGTTGACGAACCGCATTGAATTATCGCGGAGAGGTTCTGACACGAGTATGTTAGGGATGAGGACTCCGTGTATCTTGCGCCTCCTCAGATGGTCATACAGATCCGTCCGGCTGCCGAATGAGACCTTGAGCTCTATTTCAGGATGACTTTTGCTGAACATGCTGAGGATGGAAAGATCGAAGAACTCACCGTATACGCCTATACGCAGCTCATTCTCCGTGACCTGCATCAGCTGCTTGCCGAGATCCTCATAATCCCGCCTCAACTCCTTCGCTCCGTCATAGAAAGCGTGGCCTGCCTCAGTCAGAGAACACTCACGGGTCGTCCTGTAGAACAGCTTGACTCCGAGTTCTTCCTCTAACTGGGAGATATACTTGCTCATGGTGGTCTGCGCAACGTTGCACTTCTCCGCCGCCTGCGTAAAACTGTTGCTGTTTGCAGCTGCGAAGAACAGGTCCAGTTTGTTTATATCCATACATGCCTCACTGATCTAATATCAAGATAAACGATACCGATTGAATCGGCTATTAGTATTCTATTAGAGCAAAAGAACAAAGTAAAGCACAGTTAGCACGATTTGGAATAGATAGATTTTATTCAACAATAAGTTGATTGGCAGGATCGCCCAGTGAGATTGACAATGATTTAACAGAATGAGAGAATTGTATTCGCAAGAAGGTGTTCGATCAGGTCAGCGTACAGCAAACGCGCAGCCTGATCAAAAAATACGGATTGCTCAGCCAGCGTGCGGGCGTATCACTCAAAGGACGGCTAATTAATGATTACTCTCGGAATAGATATCGGTTCCACAACTTCAAAATGCGTACTGATGAAAGACGGCAGCGAGATCCTTGCTCGCAGCCTGAGGATAGGCGGCCTGGGGACAGAAGGGCCGGAAGAAGCTTTGCACGAGTTGTGGGCAGCTGCAGACTGCACTCCGGATCAGGTGGACCGCACTATCGTTACGGGCTACGGCCGCAATAAATACGAGGGAGCTGACGGAGAAGTCAGTGAACTTACTTGTCATGCATTGGGCGGAAGATTTATTTTCCCTGATCTCAGAACAGTAATAGACATCGGCGGACAGGATGCCAAGATCATCACACTTAGTGAGAGCGGCAGAATGTCCAATTTTGTTATGAACGATAAATGCGCAGCCGGCACCGGGAGATTCCTCGATGTCATGGCTAATATCCTGAGGATGGATATCGACGAGCTGGATGAGTGCGCAGCCAAGGCAGAGGCCCCTGCATCCATCTCGAGCACGTGCACTGTTTTTGCCGAGTCTGAAGTCATAAGTCAGCTCGCCAACGGCGTCAAACGGCCTGATCTCGTTGCGGGCATATGCGAAAGCGTTGCCTCGCGGGTCGGAGCTCTCGCAAGGAGAGCCGGCGTCGTGCCAAGGGTATGCATGTCAGGCGGAGTAGCCAAGAACAGCGCGGTCAGACATGCTCTCGAGAGAAATCTTGACGTAGAGATCAGTTTCGATCCGATGGCACAGTATTTCGGAGCGATCGGAGCTGCACTGTATGGATACAGACAGCTGGCCAGACAGAGCTAATAAATAACTAATAATTAATATGTAAGAAACCGCCTTCCGCGGCAACAGAAGACGGTTCCAAAAATACAGGGCCCTGAGTGACAGAACCATGTACCCAACAGAAATTGTATCGCACAGAGCCTGAAAAATAAATAATTTGGGCTCTTTTGTGTCCAAATAAATAACCGCAAAATTGTAAGGAGGATGAAATGGCAGAAGAAGTCAAGAAGCCTGAAGAAGTCAAGAAGCCTCGCAAACCGCTGGATCCTAATTCAGCTAAGTACAAGCTTGGCAAGATCGCATCAGATGCTTTTGCAACAGCTATCGAGGCTAAGAAGCAGGGCAAGCCTGTAGCATGGGTATCCAGTAATTTCCCTGTAGAGATCCCTGAAACACTGGGACTCGCAACAGCTTATCCTGAGAACCAGGCTGCAGGTATCGCAGCAAGAGGAGCAGGTGAGAGGATGTGTGAAGTTGCTGAGGCAGACGGTTACTCCAACGACATCTGCGCATATGCAAGGATCAGCCTGGCTTATGCAAAGCTCAAGGAGTGCCCGGAGCAGGATGTGGCAATGCCGGATGTACTGCTTTGCTGCAACAACATCTGCAACTGCATGATCAAGTGGTATGAGAACCTCGCTCAGGATCTCAACATCCCTATGATCATGCTCGATATCCCGTTCAACCCTGACTATGAAGTATCCGATGCTGAGGTCGCTTATGTAACAGGACAGTTCTGGGATGCAGTTCATCAGCTTGAGGACCTGTTCGGTCTCAAGTGGGACGATGACAGATTCAAGGAAGTCACCGGATTCAGCTGCCGTTCAAGTCGTGCATGGCTCGAAGCAACAGCACAGGCAAAATACACACCGTCTCCGTTCAACGGATTCGACCTTCTGAACCACATGGCTGTAATGGTTACTGCAAGAGGTAAGGAAGAGGCCGGAGAAGCAATGGAGACACTTCTTAAGGAGTACAAAGAGAATCACGAAAAGGGCGAGAGCACTTTCCGCGTAGAGGAAAAGCACAGAATCATGTTCGAGGGCATCGCATGCTGGCCTTACCTCAGAGTCACATCGAGAGGACTCAAGGACCGCGGCATCAACATGGTAACTACCATCTATGCTGACGCATTCGGTTTTGACTACAACTCATTCGATGAGATGATCAGGGCTTACTGCAGCGTTCCTAACGCTATCAACCTCGAGAAGTCCAGAGACAAGAGAGTCAAGCTCTGCAAGGACAACAACGTTGAGGGACTCCTCGTTCACACTAACAGATC
>SVCR01000126.1 GCA_015058265.1 Clostridiales bacterium | reverse complement strand
ATGCCGGGCCAAGCGGTACACCGCACCCCAGGATAAGACCGTCACCGCACCATTCACGCAGGTACTGCATCGCTCTGCACATCCTGCCTCCGCGGCTTTCCCCGAGATAGCTGCCTCTGGATGTAGGCCATGGAGCAGCGGAGTAGAGGAAATCCAGCTTGACCAGATCAAATCCCCATTCGTTGAAGACCTTGTCGAATACATTCCTGAGATATTCGCGTACAGCCGGGTTGTCTATGTCCAGTGAGTAGAAGCCGCCCCAGTTACAGCCTGCGTACCATGGCTTGCCGCCATGTCTCAGAAGCCAGTCGGGATGCTCGGCAGTCAGTGATGACTTGGCGGCAGCCGAGAAAGGCGCGAGCCACAGACCTGCCAGCAGGCCTCGCTCATGGATATCATCGACTGATGCTTTCATCCCGCGAGGGAATTTGACAGGATCAGCCTCCCATTCGCCGACGGATATCTGCCATCCGTCATCGATCTGGAATATATCTCCGGGAGCGAGGACGCGTGCGCAGCCCTCGAGGTCTTCAGTTATAGTCTGATCGGTGATCTTGTCGAATCTGTTATACCAGCTGGAATATCCTGCAAGCGGTCTTGCTGGACGACAGGTGATGCCGGATGCCCGGAACCAAGCATCGAACACCTCATCCTCGGTTCCTTCGAAGCATACCACATGGACATCTTTGTCGTACTTTGCGGTGAATCCGGCGTCCTTGGTGATGCGAAGCTCGCCCATTATTGCGTCATAATAGAAGATCGTATATCCGTTGGTTTCGTCTGTTGATCCGAAAAGGGTATATACATCTCCTCTGCGGCGGTACATGTATGTGAAGCCGTGAAAACATCCCGGTTTGCCCGAATAGTCGATGAAGAAAGCATCGCCGTATCTGGTCGTTCCCCATGGACGTCCTGCGGTTCTGAAGAATGATTTGATCGGGGCAAAATAGTCGGTCGGAACGACTTCGCGAGAAGCCGTCCAGGACTGGTAGCCGTTGAAGAACAGTCTGTCAGCTGAAGTGCAGGAAAAATCGAGCACGATCTCAGATTCTGATCGACTGCGTGTGATTGTATTAAGATCTATCTGTATCATAAGTCCTCCTGATAATGGAGTTAAAATGCTGTCACAATAATAACATATATGAGGGAATGATACTGTCAGAATTCTTGGGTATTAATATTAAAAGATATCAATACAACCAACGTTTACTGCAAAACAGAAAAGATTTGTTATATAATCTCTGTTAAAGTACGAACTGGATATTAGTAACGGGGGAGGAGAACATATGAAGAATGTAAAATGCCTTCGCTGCATACACTGCGGTAGAGAATATGAGGCAGTGCCGGATGCAACCACTTGCGAGTGCGGAGGGATCCTTGACGTAGTCTATGATTATGACTATATTAGAACGATAACTGACAAGGCTGATATCTCATCCAGCGATAATTACACCATGTGGCGTTACCGCCCGTTCCTTCCGGTCGAAGAAGACACACAGCAGCCGCCTCTCAGAGTAGGCTGGTCACCTCTGTACGAAGAGCCTCGCATGGCAGAGAAGCTGGGTATAGGTCGTCTCTGGCTCAAGGATGACGGTCTCAATCCGACAGCCTCACTCAAGGACAGAGCAAGCTCGATGGCTGTAGCTAAAGCTATGGAAGCGGGCTATGATACGATAGCATGCTCATCAACAGGAAACGCGGCCAGCTCACTGGCAGGCAATGCTGCCGCTGCGGGAATGAAATCATATATATTCGTACCGGGAAGAGCTCCTGTGGGCAAAGTTGCACAGCTGCTTATTTTCGGAGCGACAGTCATCTCTGTTCAGGGAACATATGAGGATACATTCGAGCTGTCAGCTGCTGCTATAGATGAATACGGATGGTACAACCGTAATGCGGCCATCAATCCGTACCTTATGGAGGGCAAGAAGACAGTATCCCTTGAGATCGCTGAACAGCTCGGCTGGGAAGCTCCTGATTACGTCGCTCTGTCGACAGGTGACGGATGCACGATAGCAGGTGTGTGGAAAGGCTTCAAGGACTTGTACGAAGCAGGCTTTATCGATAAGCTGCCTAGACTGATCTCGGCTCAGGCTGTCAATACATGCCCGATCAACAGAGCTGCGAGAACAGGAGAACCTTGGGAACCAATGGAAGAGGATACTCTTGCTGACTCGATCGCAGTAGGCGTTCCGCGCAATCCGGACAAAGCGATCAAGGCGATAGTCGAGTCAAACGGCATCCCTGTGGAAGTCACGGACGATGAGATCCTCGAGGCGATGCGGATCACAGGCAGAGAATGCGGTGTATTCGGAGAGCCTGCGGGCGTGACTGGAATGGCAGGACTCAAGAAGCTCTGCGAGCAGGGTGTGATCCCTGCAGATGCTACGGTCGCTGTCATAATATCCGGAAACGGACTCAAGGATACAGCCAACGGCATCAAGGCAGCCGGAGAGCCTATCCGCCTCGACCCGGATATGGACAAGCTGCGTGAAGTCCTGGAAAAGAAATAAAACATGAGAACCGAACGAAACAGAATCGAAGAAGAGAAGCAGGAAATTAAGAATAGAAGAAAACGAGGGGCAGCGATCGCTGCCCTGATTGTTGCGCTCCTAATAGGCGGGGGCATATTCGGCGGCCGCTGGTTCATGAACAACATGATGCATACTGACGCATACGCTGCCGGCAGATCGAACACTGTCCCTGTCTGGAAGATGGACACGGAAGAGGGAGAGAAGGAGAGCGCTGACGGCCTGAAGAAAGCAGGCAGGCTGACAAGGGGAACTCTGCTCAAGAAGTACCGCAGGTCTTTCAAGAAGGACGGAGTCACATATGTACGTACAGAGACAGAGGGCGATGAAGAATTATACGTAAGAGCCGGCAATCTTTCTGATACTCTCGAAGGCTGTGTCAAGGAGACCGAAGTTTATGTAAGGACTCCGGCGACGATATACAAGAATGCAGAGGGACCGGAGATCGCTTCGTTCGCACCAAAGGGGACCTGCCTCAAGGTCACAGGGCATGACAAACTCCTGGACAATGGCTATATCAACAAATACAAAGTCGAATATACCAAGGGGAAGAAGACCCGGGAAGGCTTTGTGTACGGGAAATACATGGCAGGCACGGAGAAGGCTGCTCTGAAGCATTACAACAAGCACGGTGAATATGACAAGGCCAAAGGAGATACTTTCAGATTCGAACTCTACGGAGGCAAGGCAGCGAATCTGGATTTCTTCCCTTACGAGAAGACTAAGATCAAAGGCAATAAATTCTGCAGATATGCCAGAGCGATGTATATCAACACCGAGGCAGCTGTCCATCCTAAGGAATATGTCAAGCTTATCAAAGAGACTGACTGCAACGCTGTTGTTATAGATATCAAGGACGGACCTCTGACATACGAGTCTCCTGTCGCTAAGAAGATCAGCCCATACTCATATGACAGAGCATATGCTACGATGGATGAGATGAAGGCCGGTGTTCAGGCATATAAAGATACAGGAGTCTACCTGATAGGCAGAATAGTTGTCTTCAATGATAAGAGATATGCTGTCGACCATCCGGAAGACTGCATCAAATACAAAGGGAGCACCAGCTGGCCGAGCGGTTATTCGAGAGATGTATGGGAATATAATGTCAAGCTGGCTCAGGAAGCGGTCCGTGAGTTCGGCTTCAACGAGATCCAGTTCGACTATGTGAGATTCCCTGAGAGCTCTTACGATATGTCCAGCTCGGGCAAAGCTAAGTTCCGCAACAAGTACGACGAGGAGAAGGGACAGGCGATACAGAATTTCTGCTTCTACGCCGCGGATCAGCTGAGAGAGGTAGGCGCTTATATGTCTATAGATGTATTCGGCGAGAGTGCTTACAGCTATATGACAGCTTACGGGCAGTACTGGGCAGGCATCGCGAACATTGCCGATGCTATCAGCGCGATGCCGTATACAGATCACTTCTCTGCTGACAGAGCCTGGGAGAGACCGTATGATTCCATGTACAACTGGGCTAAGTTTGCCGCAGAACAGCAGGATATGATCAAGGATCCGGCTGCAGCACGGACGTGGATAACCGGATATGATACTCCTTATTGGGCGCCTTCCGTGAACTACAACGCCAAGAGACTGAAGGCGCAGATCAAAGCGATCGAAGACGCCGGGCTTGACGGAGGCTTCATCCCGTGGAATGTATTCTCGGACCTCGGCAAATACAATCAATATAAGTCTATCTGGAACGAATAAGCTTATCGGACAGCAGAAACAGCAATTAAAAATCCGTTTACAGCTTTGATAACAGCAAAACGGAAATATAGGACAAAACGTGTTGGTAAAAACCGCTGCAACAGTTGGAATCTCAACTGCTGCAGCGGTCATTTCTTTTTTTGAAAGAGGAAACGGGTCCTTCTTATAAGTTATAAGGCATGTAAGCTGACTAGATCTTCATTGCTACATCCCATGCGCCCCAGATCACTTCTCTCAGTGCGCCCCACTTTACACAAGTACCGACTCTGTGGAGGTGTCTGTTCTTGACGGAAGAGAATCTGTCATTAGGAACGAATCCGAGACCGTTAACGACACAGTCGCATTCTTCCCTCCATGATTCTCCGGTCTCTACGTTCTTGATAGTGCACCATCCGTCACCTACCTCAGTCACTGTGCTGCGCAGATGGACAGGAACGTTCTTGAACGGCAGAGCCTCCCTCAGGAATGAAGAGTTGGCAAGGCATGTTCCCGGAGCTGTGATCAGATCATCCGCAAACTCTACGACTACAGGCTTCTTGCCTGCAAGAACTGCGTCGTATGCGGCTTCGCATGATGAGAGACCGCCTCCGAGGAATACTATCTTCTCGTATTTCTTCCTGCTCCTGCCTGTGAGCAGCTCGGTGAAGGATATGGTCTTCTCGAAGCCCGGGATCTGAAGAGCCTTAGGGAAGGTTCCTATGGATACGATAACATCATCATAAGCCTTGAGCAGTGAGTTTATGTCTTTGATCTCAGTATTGAGTCTTATATCGATATCCCACTTCTTCAGCTCTCTCTCGTACCACTTCATCAGCTGCTTGTCGGCATCCTTGAAGGACATCGCGCTGGCTGTGTTGTACAGACCGAACATCTTGTTTTCCTTCTCGAATACTACAGGCTCGTGACCTCTCTTCTTGAGTACGAGAGCTGCTTCGAGTCCGCCGAATCCGGCACCGACGATCGCGACCTTCTTAGGCTTGGAAGTTGGTACGATCTTATACTTGTTATGCTGCATCGTCTGCGGCGTCAGAGCACATCTTGCCAGCTGGAGCGAATCGAACAGAGGCTGGGTGTTTGCTGTGTGTTTAGACTTTGCAAAGTTGAAGCACGCATTGTGGCATCTTATGCAAGGCTTGATCTCCTCGTCTCTGTCCTCGAGGATCTTAGTTACCCATTCCGGATCTACGAGATTCTGACGAGCTACACCGAGAGCATCGATCGTGCCTTTTTTGATCTCTGCTGCCGCGAATTTGATGTCCATCTTTCCGGCACAGACAACAGGCTTGTCAGTGAACTTCTTGATATGAGCGACATCCTCGAAGTTGCAGTTGTCAGGCATGTAGACAGGCGGATGTGCCCAGTACCATGCGTCATATGTACCGTTATCGCAGTTGAACATATC
>SVCR01000125.1 GCA_015058265.1 Clostridiales bacterium | reverse complement strand
AGAATCCCATGGATGTAAGACCTGCCGCATACGACACTACGTCGAATGAGATGAACGGCAGCAGTCTGGCAACGAAGATGCAGCGCTTGCCGTATTTAGCAAAGAACTCTTCTACAGAAGCAAGAGCCCCCTTGGTGCATATCCTCTCTACGACATCTCTTCCCAGTATCCTGGCGATCCAGAAGCACAATGCCGCGCCTGCCATCGATGAAGCCCAGGACAGGATGCAACCCTGCCACCAGCCGAAGAGGTTGGCATTAGTCAGTGTGATGAAGAATGCCGGCAGCGGTGCCGCGATCGACTGGAATATCATCAGCAATGCCGATACCAGCATAGCCCACTTGCCGTACTTCGCGATGAAGTCATGCATCTGGTCAAAGTCGCCGGACTTGAACATTGCGATCACGCTATTGACCCATTCGTGTACCGACGGAACGGCAAAATATACTCCTATACATATGAGAAAGAGGACCGCAAGTATGATCCTTCCGGTCCAGTTCCCTTTAGATTCCGTCTTTTTCTGATTCTCTTCGTATCTCTCTACTCTGCTCATATATATCCTATTTCAGTGTGAATGTGATCTGTACGTCTGTTCCGTCTGCAGGGACAACACTGTCATCAAGGTATACAAGCGGATTTCCGCTGTCGATAGCGTCGAATCCGTATGCAGCATTAGATGTGATGCCGGCCCAGCAGCTGTTGAGGCATGCGATGCAGCCTGATCCGGCTTCCGCATTGTTATCTTTATTGCCGGAGAATCTCATATCTACTTCAGGTCTTCCGTCGTCAGTCTTGAGAGCATCCGCAAGAGCAACAGGCTCGTCCTGTCCGTCCCATTTCAAAGTGATATCTACCTTCTGACCGTCAGTGAACTCGCCCGAAGCGAGCTTGTCTGTTGTTGTGTTCCAAGGTTCTCCGCCTGCTTCAACAAGAGCATCATAGAACTTCTGTGAATCGCAGTACGCAGCGAACATGGCTTTGTCTCCTACGCCGCCGTCCTTGTTAACTACACAGTGCATAGTCGACTGGTCGAAGAACATCCCGTTGACCTGCGCAGTGATAGTTACTGTTCCTGCATCGCTGTCTACAACTATATCTTCAGGCGCAGCTGCAGGTTCAGTTGTCTCCTCTGCAGCAGTCTCAGCTTCATTGCTTGTATCTTCCGGTTCTGCCTGATCAGAACCTCCGCACGCAGTAACTGCGAAGATCATTACGAATCCGAGCAATAACACCAACAGTTTCTTTTTCATTGTTATTTCCTCCTGTGATCCTGTGACTCTGTGTCATACCACATCTATTATATTATCTTTACATCAGTCGCCCCTCAAATAGATAGAGTCTATAATCTATCAATAAAGGATAAGCGCATTCAATATCTATTAGACTTGGTCTAATGTTTTCTATCATGTTTCTGCTTCTTTTTTATTTTGCGCTGTAGAGCCGGTCGCCTATTTATCAGTTCCGGACCGCTTACAGAAGAATATCGATATGCGAAGTCACCTGATGTCTGTGTATTTTGAAGCAATGGATTCAGGCTCATCTCCCTTCCTGAAGCGTCTCCTGAGATCCCACATCCTGAATTCAGTCTTGAGTATGCTGAGTGTTCCGCTGCCGTATCTCCTTGCTGATGTCTCTATCCTGTGACCGGTCATTCCCGGCTTATAACCATACCTTCTCATCTTCCTTGCGAAAGCGTAATCCTCCATCACAGGTATTTCAGGGAACATCCCTACTTCGAAGAACAGTCTGCGGTCGATGAAGATGCCCTGATCGCCGAAAGGAAGACCTCTGACCGCCGCGCGGTGATTGGATATGATCCTGTTTGTCAGCATGAAGAAGTTGCGCGACGGGAACTTTACGCCAAAGCACCCGTAGTCGCACGTCATCATGCATTTACGTATCTCGCGAACAAAGTATTCCGGCAGTCTGCTGTCGCAATGAAGGAAGAAAAGGATATCTCCGCTGCTCTCCATCGCTCCGGCGTTCATCTGCGGACCGCGCCCTTTGCTGCTTTGTATGACGCGGAACCTACCGCCGATCTTCTTAAGAGTGCCGTCTGTACTGCCGCCGTCAACTATGATCACTTCGCACTCATCTCCGTAGTGTTCGAGCTGTCTGAGCAGGCCTTCGATCGTTGCTGCTTCGTTGAACACCGGCACGATCACAGAGATCTTTGCTGTCTCAGCGATGAATCTCCCGGTCCTCGTATGCCTGAGATGAGCGTCCTCTCTCATCCTGCTCCTGAATCCGGCGAGGTCTTCAGGTGTGTCGATGTCCGAATACGGCTCTACTTCTTCAGTGACGATACCTGCATTTCTCATGAAAGCAGTCGTTTCCGCATAAACAGTATCCGTGCCGTACAGCTTCACCTCGAAAGGCTCGTCCAGGACCTGCTTCATACCGATAAGGTAATAGCCTCCGTCCTCGGTAGGACCGATGACCGCATCAGACGCATCGAGCATGGTGAATGCAGTATCGATCGTTTCTGCCTCAAGCTCAGGTATATCTGTCCCTACAAGAACAGCTTTTTCATATCCCAGACTGAGCGCGTCCGCTATAGCATTCTTCATCCTCTCGCCTATGTCGCTGCCCTTCTGCTCAATGAAGAAAGTGCTCCTGCCAAAGACTTTCCTGAGGAACGCCGGCTCTCCGCCGGTATAGGCCACGACTATATCCGCATCGGCAGACTTCATCTCCTTCGCGATGTCACGGATGAAGCACTTGTGGAGCATAGCGCACTGCTCCGGAGTGTAATACGGCATCAGTCTTGTTTTGGTCTTGCACGCGACCGGTTCCCTGGTGAATATTATCAGCGCATTACTACTGCTGTTAGTTTTTCTCTTTGATCTGAATAGTGTCATTGTTCTGCAAGCCTCTCAGCGTCTGCCATCGCAGCCGCTACGGCGTCATCCATATCATAATATTTATAACTGCCGAGTCTTCCCCCGAAGAATACCCTTCCGCCGGCCTGTGCCAGGCTCTTGTATCGCTCATATCTCTCGAGATCCTCCGGCGAACGCACCGGATAGAACGCATCATCACCCGGCTTCCACTCCGCCGGATATTCCCTGGTTATGATAGTGAAGCCTTTCATTTCTGCTGCCCGGACGGGCGATCCGTGTGATGTGGTGTCTCCTTCTGTTCCGGATCCATCGGCCTGATCTCCGGGTCCCGGCACACTATTGAGGAATTCCGGATCCTCAGCAAAATGCCTATGCTCTATGATCCTCGTCCACGGCACATCGATGTCCGTATAGTTGATCACGGCCCGGTCCTGGTAATACTCGCAGCCCGGGATCTTTTCATTTTCGAATCTCAGTCCCCTGTATTCAAGCGGTCCGAAGCAATAGTCATAGTATTCATCTATCTGCCCGGTCCATATGATCCTGTCAGCCATATCTTCGTATCGTTTGCGGGCTTCCGGACCCCGCGTGTCAGCTCCGGTGATCACTTCAATGTTTTCATGATCCAGCATGTTCTGAATCAGTTCCGTGAACCCGCATTCAGGGATGCCCTGATACTTATCACCGAAATAGTCGTTGTTGAATTCGAATCGCACCGGTATCCGCCGGATTATCTCGGCCGGCAGCTCTGAGCAAGGCCTTCCCCATTGTTTCTCAGTATAACCCTTGATCAGCTTCTCGAATATATCAGTGCCCACCTGGCTGACAGCCTGTTCCTCGAGATCTGACGGTGTCACGCCCTCGAGGCCTGCAGCCCTGATCTGCTCACTTATGATCTGTCTCGCTTCTTCCGGTGTCGAAACGCCCCACATCTCATAGAATGTGTTCATATTGAATGGCAGGGAATAATACCTACCCCGGTAGAAGGCCTTCGGCTCATCCCTGAAGCTGTTGAAGCGGGCAAAGCGGTTGACGAACTCCCACACCCTGTCATCGCTGGTGTGGAAGATGTGCGCACCGTAAGCGTGCACGCATATACCGTCCTCATCCCGGGTGTATGCGCTGCCTGCGACATGATCGCGCCTCTCGGCGATGAGCACACGAAATCCTCGCTCCGCCAGAACGCGGGCAGCTGCTGCGCCGTAAATTCCGGCTCCGACTATTAAGAAATCATATTTTCTGCTATCGTCTGTCATCTCCCGATCGATCCTGCCATCCTGACAGCTTCTTCAACTGCCGCGCGTATATGTGCGCCTTCTCTCATCTTCCTGCCTACACGGCCGGCCGCCTGCCTCATCTTTTCATATGCCTCCGGTGTGACAGACCCGAGAAGCTCAGGTATCTCACCGAGACTACCGATCGTCATGCCGCATCCCTGCTCAGTGACGAAGTCTGCAAGAGCGGCTTCCTTCCATATGAGTACAGGCATCCCGCTCGCAAGATAATGAGACATCTTGTGAGGATTGTTATATCTGAGGTACTCACCACAGGCGCCGATGCAGGTCTCAGTTGAAGAACCGTCCCATACAAGACCGAACGATCCGCACATTATATCCATCAGCTCCAGTGACGGATACACGCCCCTGTATCTGATCATATCACTCGTCCTGCCCGTGAAGCCCGGGCCATAGAGGTCTATCCTGACATCATCTTTAAGTCTGTAAACGAAGCCCGACTTGCTCTCAAGGAGATTGCCGCAGAAAACGATCGGGCCATCCGGAGTGAAACGGCCAGGAGCGCTGCCCTCGCGGGCCTTCGATGCCGTCTCTGCTGAAGGATCAAATTCATCGCCGGTTTCAGATGCTGAGCCCTCGCGGGCTTCTGCGGCCGGCGAGGAAAGATCTTGGGATCCATCGGCCGGAGCGCTGCCCTCGCGGGCCATCGATTCTCGTACTGAGCTGTCGTCAGAGATGCCCTCGCGGGCTTCTGCGGCCGGCGAATCGTCCCTCAGGTAGTCCATTACTCCGACACATACAATTCGGGATGGATCAGCGCCGATGGATATCAGCTTGTCCTTCATCCTCTCATTATGGACTATCAGGACATCAGCTGTGTCGAAAATGGCGGCTTCTGTCCTGCGGTCAAGGAAATGCTTGAAAGCAGCCGCCTTACTGTAGTCGGATTTATAGAAGGTCTCAAGGTCGAAGACGATGTTGACGATATGGCAGCCTCTCTTAGAGGCTCTGCGTATGACACCGGGATATCCGAGGAACTTCTCGCTGACAGGACTGTGGAGCACGATGACATCGCCGTCTTTAAGAACAGACAGCTCCTTGTTCCATGCTCTTCTCAGCTGAGCTTCCAGCTTGATCCTGTCAACAGGCGAGCTGTCAGCCTTCTTCTTGAGAGTCGGTATCCTTATGCATTTGAGTCCGGTCCTTCGAAGGACTTCAAAATAGTCATCCCGACCCTTGCCTCCCGCAGTCCGGAGGTCATCATGATCTATGTAATTAGTTTCTGTGTAATAATTCATTGATCCTCCGCATAAGAAGAATTACAGCGATATATATTCCGAAGAAGACCACAGCGGTCAATACAAGCCGCAGGAAGGTCTGGCCCATCGACTGGAATGAAGCCAGTGACTGGGTCGAGTCGATCAGCTGCTGGGTCGAGTCAGTCGGGCTTTGAGTCGAGTTGATGAGGCGGCCGGCCGGCAGCGCAGCTGCCGCTGCGGCTGCTGCGGCTATTGTCAGCCGCAGGACCGGGATGCCTCTGAAGAGTCGGCGGGCATCCCGGCCGGCCGCATGTATCATGTACAAAGTCACGCCGGCTTCGGCC
>SVCR01000124.1 GCA_015058265.1 Clostridiales bacterium | reverse complement strand
CACTTCATAATGAAGATTATATTAAAAAAAAAAATATAAAAATAGGAGATAAAGTTCTAATACAAAAAGCAGGTGAAGTTATACCTGAGGTTATTTGCTCTTTGCCAAATGAAAGAGTAGGTGGAGAAAAAATATTTACCATGCCTAAAAGATGTCCTGTTTGTGGGGCTAAAGTAGAAAGAAAAGATAGCCAAGCAGCTGTAAAATGTGTTAATTCTAATTGTCCTGCTCAAAAACTTAGAGGAATAATCCATTTCGTATCAAGAGATGCGATGAACATTGAGGGCCTGTCGGAGTCGGGACTTCTCAAGCTGATAGGGATCGGAGCTGTCAAGAGCTTCGCGGACCTGTTCAGAATGGAGGAGCACAGGGATGAGATCATCGGACTCGAAGGCTTTGGCAAGAGATCCTTCGAGAATCTGACAGCTTCAGCGGAGAGAGCATCGCATACGACACCTGCGAGACTTCTGTACGGACTCGGTATCCCGGGTATTGGCGTTGCGAATTCCAACCTTATAGCGGGGGCATGCCGCAACCGCTGGAAGGATATCGAAGCGCTGGATGAAGAGAGCCTCCTCATGATAGACGGAGTCGGAGATGTGATGTCGCGCGATTATGTCAGCTATTTTGCTGACGCAGAGAATCGCGAGAGACTGGACGATCTCCTTAAGGAACTGGATATCGATGAGAGCTACGAAGAGGCAGGAACCAGTCTTGAGAATAAAGTATTCGTAATAACAGGGAGCCTGGAGCATTACGGAAACCGCAAAGAGCTCAAGTCGGAGATAGAGGCTGAGGGCGGCAAAGTCGCAGGCTCGGTATCATCCAAGACTGATTACCTTATAACAAATGATCCCGGTTCCGGTTCAACCAAGAACAGGACCGCGAGAGAACTGGGAGTCGCTATAATAACTGAGGATGAAGTGAGAAAGATGCTTGGCCATTGATGTGACCGGAGCATAGTGCTTCACATGATCCGCGAATGATATTGCACAGCTGAACGCAGAAAGGAGGATCGAGCCATGGAAAACACCAACAATGTTATAGATATGGATCAGGCTTATGATGAGTCGATCGAAAAGATCTATGAGATGCTGGAAGAGAAGAAGTATTTCCGATGCCGGGATGAGCTGCTTAAGCATGACGAAGTTGAAATCGCTGAAATGCTGGTAGACATCCGACGAAAGTTCGACCTCCAGAGAATGGTAGTGCTGTTCAGGGCTCTGCCTAAAGATGTCAGCGTTGATGTATTTGCGGAGCTTGACGTCGATGACAGGGTCGATATCGTCAACATAATCACCGATCCCGAGATCAAGTACATACTCGATGAACTCGACTTCGATGATATGATCGACGTTCTGGAGGAACTCCCGGCTAACGTAGTCGATAAGATCCTCGATAAGACTCCTAAGAGCGAGCGTAAGCTGATCAATACTTTCCTTAAGTATAAGGAAGACAGCGCCGGCTCACTGATGACGCCGGAGTATATCAACCTCAGCAGGAATTCGACAGTACGTGAAGCCCTGGATCATATCAAGGATGTAGGACTGGATTCAGAGACGATATATACATGCTACGTCCTCGACAGAGGCAGGAAGCTCATAGGCGTTATTTCACTCAGGACTCTGGTCATATCTCCTGATAATGCGATCGTAGGAGATCTGATGCATGAGGATCCTCTGGTCGCTCATGTAGATGATGACCAGGAGGAAGTATCGGATCTGTTCACCCGTTACGGCTATCTGGCCATACCGGTCGTAGATAATGAGTTCAGACTTGTCGGTATCGTTACTGTAGACGATATCCTCGACGTAATCGAGGAGGAGACTACAGAGGATATCGAGAGGATGGGCGGTGTCATCGACACCACAGACAAGGAGTACCTTGATATGTCTGTCTTCCAGCATGTCAAAGCCAGACTTCCGTGGCTCTTCCTGCTTATGTGCTCGTACTTCATCACCGGCGGTATACTGCAGATATTCCAGGATGCTCTGTCAGCTGTAATATCGCTGGTAATATACATGCCTATGCTGATGGGAACAGGCGGTAACTCAGGCTCGCAGTCTTCTACTCTGGTCATCAGAGGAATGGCGACCGGCGACATAGAACTCGGAGACTTTCTCAAAGTAATATGGAAAGAGATCCGGGTAGCCAGCATAGTCGGAGTCTGCCTCAGCATCCTTAATTTCTTCAGGATAGTGTATCTGGATCACAACCCTCCGCTGGTAGCATTAACGGTGTGCTGTTCGATGATCCTCATTGTAATAATCGCCAAGATCATAGGCGCTATGCTGCCTATGCTGGCAAAGCGTATCGGCATCGACCCGGCCCTGATGGCGGGACCGATGATGGCTTCGATAACCGATATGATATCGCTTTGCACATACTTTATTATGGCAGGACTCTTCCTGCACATATGAAGATAAAACGCCATTTCTTTACACATTATTTTAATTAACGGAGGAATTCTTTTGAAAACTGTACAGGAACTGAATGAAATCGCCCGCAGCGTCAGAATAGATGCTCTTAAGGGCATACATGCTGCCAAAGCGGGACATCCGGGCGGATCGCTGTCTGTAACGGATATACTGGTTTCTCTTTATTTCAATGTGATGAATGTAGATCCGGCTGATCCGGACAAGGCAGATCGCGACAGACTCGTTCTCTCTAAGGGACATGCCGCTCCTGCTCTGTATTCAACATTGGCTCACAGGGGCTACTTTGACCCTGAAGAGATGCTGACTCTGCGTAAGATAGGATCCAGACTTCAGGGACATCCGAGCATGCACAAGCTGCCGGGCATAGAAATGTCAACAGGTTCATTGGGGCAGGGATTTTCCGCAGCTGTAGGAATGGCGATCGCTGATAAGATCGACGGCAAAGACCGCAAGACTTACGTGATCACCGGCGACGGCGAACTCCAGGAGGGGATCATCTGGGAAGCCGCGCTGTCAGCCGCCAAGCACAAACTCAACAATCTGATCGCAGTCGTGGACTGGAACAATCTCCAGATCGATGGT
The DNA here is from genome assembly GCA_015058265.1 of Clostridiales bacterium. Next base: position 2,664 of record SVCR01000124.1, on the reverse strand, counting down.
GTAGTTGATGATGTCAAGAAAGTCGCTCCGATCGACTACAAGTTTGCAGCCTTCGGATGGGAAACATTCATGGTCGACGGACACAACATGCAGGCACTCCTCGATACTTTCGACAAAGCTAAAGAGGTCAAAGATAAGCCGGTGTGCATCGTTGCCAAGACGATAAAGGGCCGCGGTGTTTCTTTCATGGAGAATCAGGCAGGCTGGCACGGCAAAGCGCCGAATGATGAACAACTCGAAAAAGCTGTCAGAGAACTTGGAGGTGAGATGTAATGGCTGATGTGAAGAAAATTGCTACAAGAGAATCCTACGGAAGATTCCTTGAGGAACTCGGCAAAGAGAGAAAAGATCTCATCGTAATGAGCGCTGACCTTTCAGGCTCCAACAAGACAGACTATTTCGAGAAAGCGTTCCCTGAAAGATTCATCGAGGCAGGCATCTCCGAACAGGATATGTATGCTCAGGCAGCAGGTATCGCTCTCTCCGGTCACGTAGTAGCAGCCAGCACTTTTGCTATGTTTGCTTCGGGCAGAGCATATGAAATAATAAGAAACTCCATCGCTTATACAGGCGCAAACGTCAAGATCTGCGCTACACACGGCGGTATAACTGTCGGAGAGGATGGTGCATCACACCAGACATTCGAGGATATAGCTCTGATGAGAGTCATCCCGGGAATGAAGGTCGTCAGCCCGGCTGATGATGTCAGTGCCAGAGCGCTTCTGAAGGAGCTGTTCGAAGAGAACGGCCCGGCATATGTAAGACTCGGCAGATCCGGAGTTCCGGTCGTTTACGATGAAGGAACTGAGTTCCATGTCGGAAAAGCCGGTATCATAAGAGACGGCCGCGATGCTGCTGTCATAGCAAACGGCATCATGGTCGCTGCAGCAGTAGAAGCAGCAGAGAAGCTGGCAGCAGAGGGCATCGAAGTGAGAGTCATCGATATGCACACTATCAAGCCTATTGATGAGGAGGCTGTTATCAGCGCAGCCGAAGAGTGCGGATGCATAGTTACTGCCGAGGAACATTCTGTCATTGGCGGACTCGGAAGCGCGGTCGCTGAGGTAACCGCACAGAAGTGCCCTTGCAGGATGATTATGGTAGGCCAGCATGATGTATTCGGTGAATCAGGAACTCCTGCCGAACTTCTCAAGAAATACGGAATGACTGCAGATGATATAGTCAGCGCAGTGAAGAAGATCACAGGCAGATAACAGACGGCATCGCTCGTTCCTGCAGAACCCTTTGAAAACAACACTTACGCCCGCTCCGGCGGGCGTTTTGTTATGCTGAAAGTTCGTTAAGCTACAGCTTTTTGATTCAGCGGGTATTGTATAATCACGATGTATTGGTATATATAGGAGGTTTTATACCACAATGATCGAATTCAAGAATGTAACGAAGAGATACGGAAACAATATCGGACTGAAGAATGCTTCCGTACATATCTACGATGGGGACTTTGTCTTCCTTGTAGGTCCCAGCGGAGCGGGTAAGACCACTTTTATAAGACTGATCCTGAAGGAGATCAATCCTGACAGCGGAACTATCAAACTCGCCGGAAGAGACATAACACGCATCGGCAGGAGAGAGATACCGGCCATCCGGCAGAAGGTCGGAATGGTATTCCAGGATTTCAGACTGCTGGAGAAGAAGACTGTATATGAGAATGTCGCCTTCGCTATGGAGGTCGTTCATAAGAGAAGGAGAGAGATAAAGGAGAGAGTTCCTTATGTTCTGGATCTTGTGGACATCAAGGACAAAGCGAACAGATATCCTTCCGAACTGTCCGCCGGAGAACAGCAGAGAGTAGGTATCGCGAGAGCTCTGGTCAATCAGCCGAGAGTGCTCATATGCGATGAGCCGACAGGAAACCTCGACCCGGTAACAGCAATGGACATCATGGCGCTTCTTGAGGAGATCAACGCCAGAGGCACGACCATCCTAATGGTCACACATGCCAAGGACATCGTAGATAAGATGAACAAGCGTGTCGTTGCCATTGACAAGGGCGAGATCACGCGTGATGAGAGAGGTCAGTACGGATTCAAGACACAGTACATGGGTCCGGATTACATCAATGAACTTGAAGCTGCTCTTGGGGACAACTCCACTAACCTTACCATGAAGCAGAGAAAGACCATCTATATGGAGGCGGCCAATGCCAATGCTAATAAGCAGAGAGCGACCATGTACATGGAGCCGGCAGGCGCTGATTCTGATAGGAAGAGGGCCACTTATTATCAACCGGGTCCTATAGTGGATCAGGACAGCATGGACGAAATGCTGTCTGAATATCTTGACGGAGAGGAGAACAACTATGATTAGGCCTTTTTATAACATCAAGCAGGCCTTGTCACAGATGGGTCGCAACAAGGGAATGTATTTCACCTCGACGGTCGCTATCACAGCGATGATGCTGATACTGGGTCTGTTCTTCGTAGCTTTTATCAATGTGAGCCTTTTTGCCGCAACTATCGAAAAGGACTACAACGTACTGCAGATATATCTCAAGACTAATGCCAAAGCAGCTACAGTCCAGAAGGTCGAGGAAAACCTCGAACAGCTGGATGGCGTAGAGCGTGTCATCTACATCACTAAAGATGAAGCTCTGGGCACTCTTAAAGAGAGATGGGGCGACAACGGATACCTGCTCGATAATCT
>SVCR01000123.1 GCA_015058265.1 Clostridiales bacterium | reverse complement strand
AGGACAGGAGCCTTAGTGGGGTTCATATTATGTATCATATTTGCCATGCACTTCTCCAAAAAGTGTACTTTCTTGTGAGTGCTGTTTTCTGGTAATTTGGGTGATTCAGATGTTCAGTCCATTTTGTCGGAGTAGTAATAGATATGGATTTATAAATGAAAAGGGTATATAATTATTATTGATTTTTGACGTGATTGAACCGCCTAAGGTCGATCAATAATTGTCCGCGCTTCACACTCTGACAATTCTGCTTATATAAATGACAAGAAAGTACACTTTTTGGAGAAGTGCATGGCAAATATGATACATAATATGAACCCCACTAAGGCTCCTGTCCTAATAATTGTAATCCCGTGTTACAACGAAGAAGAAGTCCTTCCGATCACTGCCCCTATGTTCAGAAATAAGATCATAGATCTGAGGGAGAGAGGGGTAATATCGTCGGACAGCAGGGTGCTGTTCGTCAATGATGGAAGCCGCGACAAAACCTGGGATATTATTTGTTCTCTGTCTGAGGATCCTGTTTATACCGGAATCTCGTTAAGCAGAAACCGTGGACATCAGAATGCTCTTTTCGCCGGTCTCATGGAGGTTAAGGATAGTTGTGACATAACAATCTCAATAGATTGTGACGGTCAGGATGACATAGAAGTGATGGACAAAATGGTTGACGAATACTGTAATGGCGCTGAAATTGTCTACGGGGTCAGATACAGTCGGGATACTGATACCTTTTTCAAAAGAAATACCGCACAGGCCTTTTACAGGATGATGAATCTCATGGGGGTTGAGGTTATTTATAATCATGCAGACTACCGGCTTGTTTCATCCCGGGTATTGAAAGAATTATCCTCTTACAGGGAAGTCAATCTGTTTCTTCGTGGGATGTTCCCACTGATTGGTTTCCACAGTACTTCCGTTGCCTACAGGAGAAATGAGCGGATCGCGGGAAAAAGTCACTATCCACTTTCGAAGATGTTCTCACTTGCATGGGATGGAATCACAAGCCTGAGCATTAAACCAATCCGGATCATTACCTGCTTAGGTATTATTATCTCAATGCTGTCATTCTGCTTCATCATCTATGCTCTGGTCAGCCATGTTACGGGCAAAACCGTGTCTGGATGGACCAGCAATATGATCGTTGTATGTTTGATAGGAGGGATTCAGATGATATCACTCGGAGTGATAGGCGAGTATATAGGGAGGATATATCTCGAAGTAAAGAGACGTCCACGGTTCATAATCAGTGAGCGTACTGAAGACCAGAGCTGTTTGTCGGATAAACCAGAAAGGTGACGGGAAAGAGTACAGTATGATACCCAACGCAAAGAACGATTGCTCAGATCGAACAACATCAGCTTTCAGGCGGATAATAGACTGCCTGTTTATTATTGTATTCAGCTGGATCTGCTTCATAGTATTCTGGTCCGGACAGAGAAAGTATTCTGTTGTTTTCCTGATTATTACATGTTCACTGACAGCCTTGTTTTTTCTTATCCGAGAACGTATAAGAGCACTCATTTTCAGGCTTTCGTATAAAAAGTGTATCATTGCAGGAGCGGTTCTTTCCTTCCTTGGAATGGCGGTAATGCTCATTACGGCGTTTAGTGTCAAAAATGATGTAAATGATAATTGGGATTACGGAATGGTCTTTAGCACGGGTGCGAAGCTAGCAGCCGGTAGAAATACGCTGTCCCCGATTGAGCTTGACTATTCTGCCATGTATGGGAACAATGCCCTGTTTCTGGGAATTCTCAGCAGGATCCTTAAGTTAATCGTACTGATAACCGGAAATAAGGATGTGTATTTTCTCCTGGATTGTTCAATAGTTCTCAACTGTATCTTTATTCTGACTGCAATTCTGGTATTTTCATACTGCACTACAGCTCTTCGATCTGTTCAGCAGGGACTCCTCGCCCAGATTATTCTTCTGCTGATGTCGCCATTCTATCTTTATGCGGCATTTACTTATACGGATGTTTATGGCTTTCTACCTCCCGCATTTACGTTGTTCTTTATTGTGAAAGCTCTATTAAGGAAAGACATGGCAAGGCAGTATGTCTATCTTTGCTTTGCGGCGGTGTCTTCATCCTTTGGCTTCATGATAAAGGGAACTGTTATCATCTACCTCCTGACAGCTTTTGCAACCATCTTATTCGCCAGAGAATTCTGCGGTAACCGCCTCCGCTGTCTGATCGTATATACTGTTGCAGCTGCATTGTCAATTATCTGTATCACACATGTTAATCATTCTTTCCTGAATGAGATTGGAGTATCTTCTGAAATGAGGGCGGAAAAAGAATTTCCTGCGTCCCATTTTCTTATGATGTCCATGAATCCAAAGAATGTCGGACAATATGATAATGTCGATGTCGAGTATACTAAATCATTCTCCGGCAAGAGTGCAAAGAAAGAAGCAGATACAAACGAGCTGAAGAGACGGCTTGCGGAAATGGGCTTTGGCGGTTTTTTAAATCATATTTTTATTAAAAAGGCAAAATATATCTATGGAACAGGAACAGCAGCTGCCCCGAACTATATTACAAGAAAGCCGTTGAACAATACGAAAATGGTAGATTTTCTGGGGAGCAACTCGGGTTTCTTCGAGACAACCCTTATCTACAAGGCGGTTCTCGAAGGATTTATTCTGATCATGTCAGTGTTGTTACTTATAAAACATAAGGACGATGATGGATACATACTTTTTATGAAGATCTGCCTGATCGGTATGTTTCTCTTCTTCTGTATGTGGGAAGCTCATGCACGGTATACTTTCATATTCTTGCCGATTATAAGCCTGTTGACTGCTGAGTACATTATAGGAATAGGTTAGAAAGGTCACCAGTTCGATTCTGGTCACCAGCTTTTTATTTACCTCGTAAGCATAACGCTTGCGGGGTTTTATTATACAGGACCATGATAATGATTGTGAAAGTGGAGATGCTGCGATACACTGATTCTGATAATCAGTACGAGGAGCAAAGTAGAGATTGTCAGGAGGATGAGTGAATTGAAGTTAGTACATCTGGGAGATCTGCATCTTGGAAAATCCCTGGGAGATTTTGATCTGATCAAAGACCAGGAATACGCTCTGGAGCAGGTTCTGAGGATCGTTGAAAAACAGGAAGCGGATGCCGTTCTGATCGCGGGTGATGTTTATGACAAGACCGTCCCCAGCGAAGCTGCGACAAGACTTCTGGACCGGTTTTTATCGGAGCTTGCCGGTCGGAAGGTGCAGGTGTTTACGATCAGCGGCAATCATGATTCGGATGAGCGTCTGAATTACGGGAGCTGCCTGTTTGAGGAGAACGGGATCTTCATATCTGCCGTGTTTGACGGAACGCTGCATGGAAGAGCTGTCGCGGATGAATTCGGCCAGGTGTGCATCTGGATGCTGCCTTTTGTAAAAGCATCGCAGGTGCGGCATTTTTATCCCGATGAGAAGATCGAGTCCTATGAGGACGCAGTGCGGGTGATCCTTGCCCATGCCGATATAGATACTTCACAGCGCAATGTACTTGTTGCGCATCAGTTTGTCGCGGGAAGCGGTGAAGACCGGGATCCGGAGCTGGCAGGATCGGAAGGCCTGGCGGTACAGAATGTGGGTCTGGTCGAGAAGATCGGTTCGGGCTGTTTTGATGCGTTTGACTATGTGGCCCTGGGGCATATTCATTCGCCGCAGAGGGTCGGGAGAGAAACGGTGCGCTACAGCGGGTCGCTTCTTAAGTACTCCCTCAGCGAAGCGATGAATTCGAAATCCGTTCCGATCATCACTCTGGGAGCGAAAGGGGATGTGAAGGTGGACCTGGTCCCGCTTCAGCCGATGCGTGACCTTCGCCACATCAGAGGCCCCATGAAGGCTCTGCTCTCTTCGGAGAATGTCGAGTCGCCCGGAGATTTCATTTACGTTACACTCACAGATGAAGAGATCATCAATGACGTGATGCAGATCTTTCAGCAGGTCTACCCCAACACGGTGAAGATCGATTATGACAATTCGCGTACACGGCAGATCGAGCATGTGGATCTGTCTGAGATCGGAAGCCACAGGTCATTTTCAGAGCTGATCGCTGACTTCTACATGCAGATGTACGGAGAGGAGATCAGCGAAGAGGAGATGGAGATCATGCGGCAGGCGGCAAAGGAGGCGGGAGTTATCGATGAGACCGATTAAACTGATCATAAGTGCCTTCGGCCCGTATGCGGACACGATGCCGGAGATCGATTTTACGCAGTTTGAAGAGAAGGGCCTGTTCCTGATCTCCGGGGACACCGGTGCCGGGAAGACGACGATCTTTGACGCGATCTGCTTTGCGCTCTATGGAAAGACCAGCGGGAGCTACAGGGATACGAAGAATCTTCGAAGTGAGTATGCCAAAGCCTCGACTCCGAGCTTTGTGGATTTTTATTTCTCCCATCAGGGGCGGCGGTATCATATCTGGAGACAGCCCTCTTATGAGAGAAATAAACTCAGGGGCACCGGGGTTATCAAGGAGGATGAGAAGGCGATCCTCTATGAAGAAGGCCGCAGTCCGATCGAAGGCCTTACGAAGGTCGATCATGCGGTGAAGGAGCTTCTGCATATCGATGACAGGCAGTTCAAGCAGATCGCGATGATTGCGCAGGGTGAATTCTGGGATCTTCTGAATGCAAAGACGGATAAGAGGACAGAGATCCTCCGGACGATCTTCCTGACGGACGGGTATAAAGCCATTGAGTACCGGCTCAAAGACAGGATGGACAGCGGCCTGGTGAGTACGAAGAAGGCTGAAAACAGCATCCTGCAGTATTTTGGCGGTGTTCTGACCGGAGAGGATACGGAAGAAAGTGAAGCCTACCGGGCCGCGAAGGCGCGGGCGGAAGGTGCCGGCAGTGCCTGGAATCTGGATGAACTTCTGGGGATCGTGCGGAGCCTGATCGAATCTGATGAGGAGCATCGCTCTTCGGAACAGGAGAAGCTGGATCTTCTGGAGAAGGAGCTTAAGAAGAATGATGAGAGACTGACTCTGGCGCAGAGCACGAACGAGAGCATCCGAAGGCTGGAGCAGCTGCTGCAGCACAAGGAGAAGCTGGATGCCCTCAAGCCTCAGATCGAGGAGGAGAAGGCTCTTTTGAGACGGCGCAAAAGCGCAGTCCGCATCGTGAATCCGGTCTTCCTGAACTGGCAGGAGAAGGCCCGGAAGAAGGAGGAAACCAGGCAGAAGATAGAGGCTGCGAGAGGTGCGCTCCTTAAGGCGCAGGAGGCGGCTTCAAATGCGTCAGTCAGCTTTCAGGAGAAGGAAGCGATGCAGCCGCAGGCGGATGCTCTGGGAAGAGAGGCGGCTCAGATCGCGCAGGAGAAGCCAAAGTATCAGCGCAGGGATGAGCTTGCAGCTGAAATCAGAAAACTGGACCTTGAAAAGAACGCTGCCTCGGAGGCGGAGCAGAGGCTCCTTGCCGAGGAGAGGCAGCTGCAGGAGCAGATCAGCTCCCTGAGTGAGACAGTCCGCAGTCTGAAGGAGAAACCGGCGCAGCTTGAGGCTGCAAGGACGGGAGAAGAGCGCCTGAGGGAGCTGGATCAGGAGATCACGGCGATCCTTGAGAAGAAGATCCCGGAGCGCACTGCCCGCAGGCAGGAACTTGCGCAGAAGCAGAAGGCCTTCGAACAGGCAAGAGATGAACATGCCAGGGCCAGAAGCGCGCTTGAGGCAACCGAGACCCTGCTGGAGA
>SVCR01000122.1 GCA_015058265.1 Clostridiales bacterium | reverse complement strand
CAGATTCAATGGCAATTATTTCCTGCTCCCATCCTCGACACATGAGTGGATCGCGGTGCCAGATAACGGCAAGTTTAACAGACCTGATCTGGAGGAGATGGTAAGAAGCGCCAACCGTACGGTGGTGGATCCAGTAGACCGGCTGTCAGATAACGTGTTTCATTATGATTCGCAGGAGAAGATATTTGAGCTCGCTGAGCGCTTTGAGACCCGTACAGCAGAGAAAGCAGCGGAGCGTCATTCAGACAGAGGATCGCTGCTTGGGAAGCTGCAGGATAAGAAAGAGCATCTTGATATAGGCGAGCAGTCCGGTAGGGGAATCCATCGCCAGCCGGGCATAGCGATATAGAGATAAGGGGAAGGAAGGTGACTGTTATGTTGATAGAACCAATCAATGTTGTGGAGAAGAAAGCCGCACAGACGGCCAGAAAAAATCATTACAGCTCGCAGCTGGCGGTAATCGCAGAGAATCATGGTGCAGGAAACGTTTCCGGTGGCAGTATGGACCAGCTTTGCGGAGACAATGAGACAGAAGGTGATGATCAATGTACCTTGTGATAGCAGAAAAACCGAGCGTGGCAAGATCTATTGCTAATGTGATCGGAGCATACAGGGAGGAGGACGGGTATCTGGCTGGCAATGACTGCATTGTCAGCTGGTGCCTTGGACATCTTGCAGAGTTCAACAATCCTGAGTTTTACGATGAGAAGTACAAGGTCTGGCGATTCGACGATCTGCCCGTCATCCCTGATGAGTGGAGACTGAGCATATCCCAGGATAAGAAAAAGCAATATGGTGTGATCAAGAACCTCCTCTCAAGTTCTGTCCGTCAGATAGAGTATATCGTCAATGCCTGCGATGCCGGGCGTGAAGGAGAACTCATTTTCCGCCGGGTGTATGAGCTGACAAAGTCAAAGCTCCCCGTAAAGAGACTCTGGATATCCTCTATGGAGGACAAGGCGATACTTGAAGGCTTCAGAAATCTCAGAAGCAGTGAAGCGTATGATGCGCTTGGAGCTGCTTCGATCTGCAGAGCAAAAGCAGACTGGCTGATTGGAATGAATGACACAAGGGCTCTTACGACAACATACGGGAGGGTGCTCAAAGTAGGAAGAGTGATGACACCGACCCTGGCAATGATAGTTGACCGGGAAAGTTCAATAAGCGGATTTACCAAAGAGCAGTACTACCTTGTACACATCCGAAAAGATGGGCTGAATGCTGTTTCCAAGAGATACATGAATAGAGGAGAGGCGGAGTCTGTCGCTGCGGCATGTAATGGAATGGACGCACGCATCACAGCAGTGAAGACTGAGTCTAAAACTGTGGCTCCGCCAAAACTGTATGACCTTACTTCGCTGCAGCGGGACGCTAACAGACTGTTTGGCATGACAGCCAGTCAGACCCTCGAATCCGCTCAGAGGCTTTATGAAAACAAGCTGATCACATATCCGAGGACAGACAGTAAGTTTCTTACGGAGGATATGGGAGATACGGTGCTGTCGATCATACAGGCTTTGCCCGGCATTCTTCCATTCGGGATCGGGCGAGACTATTCGGATATCGACAGGATCATGAATAACAAGAAGGTCTCTGACCACCATGCGATCATTCCAACAGCAGAGATACGGGGCGCAGACCTGACAAAACTTGCAGATGCGGACTCGAAGCTGCTCATGCTGATAGGAACCAGACTTCTGTGCGCAACGGATGTAGCTCACAGGTACACACTGACCAGCGCTCTGATCGATTGCAATGGATACCCGTTCGTAGCGCAGGGGAAACAGATCGACGAACCTGGATGGAAGACTTATGAGGATGCTCTTAAAAACTACTACAAGACAGGCGAACCTGAGGAAGATAAGGCTGATAAGGATATAAGCAAGACTGCTCTGCCAGAGGCAGCAGAAGGCGATCTGATACCGGCAGTTGAAAGCGATCTAACCGATCATTGGACGCAGCCGCCAAAACACTTTACGGAAGGCACTTTGCTCTCTGCTATGGAGAAAGCAGGAGCCAGCTATATGGATGAAGATGTCGAGCGCAAGGGACTCGGAACTCCTGCCACCAGAGCTGCAACGATAGAAAAGCTTATTTCGGCAAGATACGTCAGAAGAAAAGGGAAGCAGCTACTGCCTACAGACGAGGGAAAGCTTCTTATCTCACTTGTGCCTGACTATCTGAAATCAGCTGATATGACAGCCGAGTGGGAGAACAGGCTGCTGGAGATGGAGCGCGGCAACGCTGATCCGGATTCCTTTATCGATGATGTCACAGCTCAGATCATATATCTGTTAGAAGAGCTAAGACGAATCCCGGAGAGCGAAAGGACAAAGTACCGCGTCCGAAAGACAGAGAAAAGGACTTCGTTGGGAAAGTGCCCCGTATGCGGGTCCCCGATATATGAAGGACCTAAAACCTTCTACTGCTCAGCTGATAACTGCAGGTTCTGCCTGTGGAGGGAAGACCGATATCTTGGGAGCATGCGAAAGAAGATGACCAGACAGGTAGCTGAGGACCTTATTTCATCAGGCAGATCATATGTAAAGGATCTGTACTCCCGGAAGAGCGGCAAGCTCTTTAATGCTGAACTTGTAATGACTGTAGAAGATGGAAAAGCACGTTTGAAACTTGAATTCCCTGGAGGGAAGAAGGGAGGCGATGCTGATGACAAGCCGGACAGCAGATAAAGACAGTGTCAAGGTGACTGTCACAGTAAAAGATGCCGATGAGCTGAAAGCAGCGTTTATAAGTCTCTTCAGACAGGTGATGGATGATGAGATGCTGGTGATACAACTGGAGGAGGCGAAGCATGGCGAGGAAGAAAAAGGATACATCAATGACCATGGATTCAGAGCAGCTGTCACTCAATGACTATGAGCTCAAAGAGGTAAGTGTCAGACTCGTCCTCAAAGAGTCCGGCGGTCTCTACAGTTCGACTCCGATTCGTGAGGCCGGTGATGCAGCCAGAGTCCTTGCGGATGTGATGAGAGAGCTGGATCGCGAGATGGTATGCGTCGTGTCTACTGACAATAAACTCAGACCCATTTCGTACTCAGTGATATCGATCGGCGACACATGCTCTTCAGTTGTGCCAATTCAGAATACGTTCAAGGTCGCGATCATGCAAAATGCATCGGCAATTTTTTTGGCTCATAATCATCCGAGCGGCCTGACAGATCCAAGTACTGATGACATTCAGGTCACAAAAAGAGTTGTCAATGCAGGCAAACTTCTCGGCATTCAGGTCATTGATCACCTGATCATAGGAGCCTACAGCGGCGAGATATACAGCTTCAAAGAGAATCATCCGGAGCTGTTCGAAGGAATGTGGGACATGTCGGTATTTCCTGAGATCAGCAGCGTGGCAGATTCGAACGAGAAGAAGCCTTCGGTGATAGATCGGCTGAATGACAAAAAGGCAGAGACAGAAGTTGTGCTCAATCCCCGTCATGTAGAGCTGATCGAAAAGCTGCAGCAAGCCACTCATCCGCACGGCTTATCAAGACCGAAGAAGACAGATCCGTCACTGTAGGCAATATCGGCAGCGGAATCACAAACAGTATATGCAGCCTCGTCACGGCGATGGGGCTGCTCTTTAAATGGAGGAAAAGCAATGGCAGAAGAAAACAAAACCGAAAGCAAGCTGAGCTATCAGGAGATAGAAGCCAGGCGGAAAGAACGGATAGCTGAGATAACCGGACAAATCGAAGAAGGATGTCGCGGCATCTTGAATTCAGACTCATTCCGCACATACATGCAGACTATGGCAAAATTCCACAGATATTCATATCGGAACTCTCTTCTCATATTCCTGCAGAAGCCGGACAGCACCATGATAGCTTCGTATTCTGATTGGAAGAAGAAATTCGGCCGGCAGGTAAATAAGGGTGAGAAGGGCATACGGATCATAGCACCTGCGCCATATAAAACCACACGCGAAGTGGACAGGATGGATCCATCAACCGGTAAGGCTCTGATGGGCAGTGACGGCAAGCCGCTCAAAGAGACTAAGGAGATAACGATCCCGAGGTTTAAGGCAGTCTCGGTCTTTGATTATTCACAGACCAGCGGCCGACCGCTGCCTACTCTCGGTATCAAGGAACTGCAGGCAAGTGTTGAGAATTATGATCTGTTCCTCAAAGCGATCAGGAATATTGCTCCTGTGCCGATAAGGTTTGCAGATATTGAAGGCGGAGCGAAAGGGTACTATGACAGAGCAAACAAGGAGATCGTTATTCAGGGAGGGATGCCTGAACTGCAGACATTGAAAACATGCTGCCATGAGCTCGTTCACAGCGTCTTACATGATGACAGATCGAAGATGCTGACTCCCGATGGTAATCCAAAGGATAAAGGGATCATCGAGACCGAGGCAGAGGGCTGTGCACTTGTGTGCCTGACACACTTCGGATTTGAAGATGTCGGTGATTACAGCTTTCCCTATCTGGTGAGCTATGCCAGCAGCCCGGATCTGAAAGAATTGCACGCATCACTTGAAACGATTCAGGAGACTTCGTCAATGATAATAAATGACCTTGAGGCAGAAATGCTGCAGCTGACGGTAGAACGCAGCGAGCAGAACAAGTCTTACGCAGAGCCGGGGAAAGAGAAACCGGATATGGTTGCTGATAAGGCCCCGGTTCAGGTAGTCAGCAGTCCAACAGTCGGCAGACGAGAGTCTCTTCTTCAGGATCTGCGTGATAAGCGTGACATGGTCAACAGGGAATCCGGTATTGGGAAAGGCGGGAAAGCGATTGAGCCAAAAAAGGAGGAGCAGGCGATATGATGTATTTTGATATAGACGAACTTACAGTACTTGAATTATTTGACTGTGACAGCAGGCAGGAGTGCCTGGATAATATGAGGGCGGCATTGACTGAACTCGAGGGAGACCGCGAGATGTTTGATTTGGTCATCAGCGTTATCGGGAAGGTTGAGGACATGACAGATAGAGACTATCTTGATCTCAATTATTCAGAAGCTGTATTTGAAGGCTACTATGAGGATGCTGACAGCGATTATGATGAATACGCATTTGTCTCAGGATTGGCGGGACTGCATTCACCGGTAGACTTCATCTGGGTTGATCCAGACTATAACGGCTCAATACCGATCATGAAAATGTGATGGCTGCCAGCTACTATGAACTGTATAAGCCTGTGCCGGAGAGATATCCGGAGCGCATAAGACAGGCTTTACTGTACAGACCATATAAAGAGCTGCAGAGACATAACATCAGCGTCCGCGTACGTGATTACAGGATGGTGAAAAAGGAAGTACTTAATGGCAGCGAGACTGTCAGAGAAATCCGGGAGCGGCTTGAAAAGGGAGATGACGACAGAGGTATTCATAATATCGGCAGCGTTTTGGATCGAACAGAGCGGAAGCTATTACAAGTGGGCGATGTTATTGCAACGACCAAGGACGGCCTTACTCTGGCGTATTATGTTGATCCGAACCGCCTGATACTGTTGCCGGACTTCTTCGGCCAACCATCATCCGCGGCGCTTATATCGATTGATACTGCCGGGTACATGATAGACGGCCGTAAAGGCAGCTGGATGGCGGCAGACTCAGCCATGATTGATGGGAAGCTTTATTATTTGATGCTAAGTGAGAACTATGGCCGCAAAGCTCCATATGTGGTCATCGATGACCACGGTACAGTGATGACCACAGACAATCAGGGCTTCACTGACGACTGTATCAGCAGAATCAGAGAGACCGAAAGACAGCTGGAACTCAAGAGACAA
>SVCR01000121.1 GCA_015058265.1 Clostridiales bacterium | reverse complement strand
ACGACCTGCTCGTTAGCGAGTACTGTCTGGCAGTCAGGACACCAGTTTACAGGATTGTCTTTCTTATAAGCGAGACCTTTCTTGTAGAACTGGATGAAGATCCACTGCATCCACTTGTAATAATCAGGCTTGCAGGTAGCTACTTCCCTGTCCCAGTCATAGCTGAATCCGAGGGACTTGAGCTGGTCGCGCATGTCGTTCATATTCTCATTGGTCCATGTGAAAGGATGGATGCCGTTCTTGATAGCGGCATTCTCTGCAGGAAGACCGAATGAATCCCAGCCCATCGGATGGAGAACGCTGTATCCGGCCATTTTCTTGAATCTGGCAACTACGTCTCCGATGGAATAGTTCCTGACATGCCCCATGTGGAGTTTTCCTGATGGATAAGGAAACATCTCAAGTACGTAATACTTCTCTTTATCCTTGTCCTCATAAGTCTTGAAGGCGTTCTCTTCTTCCCAAATCTTCTGCCATTTGCTTTCGATGGCTTTAAAATCGTATTTGTCCCTCATCTGTGCTGTATCTCCTTATTACCCGATTATGATTGATTCGCAGTCACTCCAGATCTTCTCAAGAGTGTACTTGTCTCTGACTGATTCTGTAAAGAGGTTGACGATAACATCGCCTCCGTCTACAAGGATCCATCCTGTATCCGGACGGCCTTCTTTATTGCGAAGCTCGTATCCGAGTTCCGCGAGCTTATCCTCAACGTCGTCTGCGAGTGCTCCAAGCTGTCTTTCAGAGCCTGCTGTAGCGTTGACGAAATAGTCAGAGAAAGAAGATTTCTCAGCTATATCGATCATGACGACGTCTCTTGCTTTCTTCTGGTTGAGCAGTTCCGCAACCAGCTTAGCGACTTCTTTGCTTTCCATTTTCACTCCTTATTATCAGATCCTCTGCTCAGTGTACCGGATATCCGGTCTTTGATGAATTCTCTTGCTTCGGCAGTATCTTTATCCAGAGTCCTGCCCTTCTTCTGTATCGTATCTATCGTGAAATCCATGATCTCAAGGCATGCCGCATCGAGATCTTCAGCCGCAAGATCCTGCAGCTCTTTCAGCTCCGGATAGTTTCTGTTGTCTTCTATCGCATCAGCGACATAGACTATCTCTTCAAGGAGAGACATGCCTTTTCTCCCTGTGGTATGGCTCCTGACAGCATTCAGAACGTCCTCGTCAGTAACTCCGAACCGGCGTTCGAGGATGCATGCAGCCACCTTAGAGTGAGCCAGAGCGTTATTGTTGTAATAGATATCCGGAAGACCGAACTCAGCAGCATATCCGTTCATGGTATCCTGATCAAAGCATTTAGCAATGTCATGATATCGCCCGGCAAATGCCGCTTTGTCCCTGTCTGCTCCGTAGATATCCGCCAGCTTCACGGCCATCCTCTCCACTCCCAGAGAATGTTCGTATCTGGAAGGTTTGAGGTTGGCTTTCATGAAGTCTTCCAATTCAGATATTTTTGTACAGATCATGTTCAGTGATATATTTTTCAACCTGCGGAGGTACCAGTCCGTCGACCGGCCTTCCGTCTCTTATGCGTTCCCGGATCTCTGTCGATGAAGCATCGACCGGCTCCATTTCCAGAACAGTTATCCTCGCTCCGTATTCCCTGCGGAATCTCTCGATGGTCTCAAGGCCTTCCCTGTCATCAGTATCCGGTCTTCTCCCGGTTATCAGATGGTAATCATTCAGGATCTCCTCACCGTGATACCAGGTGTTTACCTGTACGACAGAGTCAAAGCCGAGTACAAAGCTTAAGTCGCTCCCCAGCATATCCGACCAGTGCCTCAGAGTCTCTATCGTATAGGACGGACCGGTCTTGCGCAGCTCATATCTGGACAGACAGAACGCCGGATCCATGTTGAGCACAGACTCGATCATACCGCATCTATCATTGCCGTCAGTTACCTTCTTGTCCTGCTTGAACGGCGAGACATAGTCAGGCATGAATATGAGCTTATCGATGCCGCACTCCCTGACAGCGCTCAAGGCCAGCGAAATATGGCCGTTATGTATCGGATCGAATGTTCCTCCGTAGATCGCGTATTTTCTGCTATTCATGGCAAAGCTCTATACCCAGCTCTTCCAGCTGGCCCTCGCCTGCAGGAGCAGGAGCTTCGCAGACAGGACATTCAGCATTCTGGTTCTTAGGGAAAGCGATGACCTCTCTGATGCTCTTCTCACCGAGCAGAAGCATGACCAGTCTGTCGAGACCGTATGCAAGTCCAGCATGCGGCGGTGCACCGTATTTGAATGCTTCGATAAGGAATCCGAACTTCTCCTGACATTCTTCATCTGTCAGTCCGAGTGCCTTGAACATCCTTGCCTGCAGATCCTTGTCGTGGATCCTGACACTTCCTCCGCCGAGCTCTACACCGTTGAGAACGATGTCATAAGCATCAGCATTGAGGGAAAGAATGTCTGTATCCAGTTTGTCAAGTTCATCAAGCTTAGGCTGAGTGAACGGATGGTGCATAGCTTTGAGATTGCCTTCTTCATCCTGCTCGAACATCGGGAAGTCAACGACCCAGAGGAAGTTGAACTGATTATCATCGAGCATTCCGAGGATGCCTGCTACTCTTCTTCTCAGGAAACCGAGAGCATCATATGTGACCTTGGACGGGCCGCTTACGATGAACACGATATCTCCTGTGCCGGCTCCGAACTCATCGAGCACCTTGCTGAGTTCATCTTCAGAGAAGAACTTGCTTACCGAAGATGAGATCCCGTTAGCATCATTCTTGATCCAGACAAGCCCCTTTGCTCCGTAATGCTTTACTTCATGTACGAGCTTGTCGATCTTCTTCCTTGAGAACTCTGCTGCTCCTCCCGGAACACAGATGCCTCTGATATCTCCGCCTTCAGCAAGAGCCTTGGTGAAGACCTCGAATCCACAGCCTTCAAACAGGCTGTTCAGCTTGTGCAGCTCGATATCGAATCTTGTATCAGGCTTATCGGAGCCGTATCTCTCCATAGCTTCGGCATATGTCATCCTCGGGAAAGGAGTCTCAATGTCGATGCCCTTGACTTCTTTCATGAGCTTCTTGAGGAATCCCTCCTGCACCTCGATTACATCATCTACACCTGCGAAAGACATCTCCAGGTCGATCTGAGTGAATTCAGGCTGTCTGTCAGCTCTGAGGTCCTCATCTCTGAAGCACTTTACGATCTGCATGTAGCGGTCAGTACCGGACACCATGAGCAGCTGCTTGAACATCTGCGGTGACTGAGGCAAAGCGTAGAAGCTGCCGTTGTGGACTCTGCTCGGTACGATATAGTCTCTTGCGCCTTCAGGTGTAGGCTTGATCAGCATAGGTGTCTCGACCTCTGTGAAGCCGTTCTCGTCGAAGTAATCTCTGCAGCACTTTGTGACCTTGTGTCTGAAGGTGAGATTTCTCTGCATCTTGTTCTTGCGGAGATCGAGATATCTGTACTTGAGTCTGAGGTTGTCATCTACATTGTCGTCATCCTTGATATAGATCGGAGGAGTTTCAGACTTCGAATAGATGACGAGGTCGTCAGCGAACACTTCGATATCACCTGTAGGGATATTGGAGTTCCTTGATGATCTTTCGCGTACAGTTCCTTTGACTCCGATACAGAATTCACTTCTCAGAGTCTTGGCCATCTCGAGTACTTCAGCAGGAGCGTCTTCGTTGAATGTGATCTGAGTGATACCTGTCTTGTCTCTGAGATCTACGAAGACCAGGCTGCCGAGGCTTCTTGCCTTTGCGACCCAGCCATTGAGTACTGCTGTTTTACCTTCATCGGAAAGCCTCAGCTCTCCGCACATATGAGTCCTTTTATATAACATCTGTTAAATCTTCCCTTCTTACTTTGATCTGTTCCGAAGTCTGCATGTTCTTGAGTGTCAACTCACCGCTGCTGACTTCATCGCCGCCGATAACAAGTGTATAAGCGGCGCCGAGCTTGTTGGCATACTTCATCTGACCCTTGAAATTACGCTCTCTGGTGTCCATCTCTGCCCTTACTCCCTTGCTCCTGAGTTCGTGCAGGAGTCCTGCGGAATAGCTTCTCGCTTCATCACCGATCCAGGCGATGAATACCTGAGGTCCGCTGCCTCCGCCGAATTCGTGACCTGCATGATCCATCAGCATCAGAAGCCTTTCTTTGCCGAGTCCGAATCCTACACCCGGCATATCAGGTCCGCCGATCTCTTCGATCAGGTGGTCGTATCTTCCGCCGCCGCAGACTGTTCCCTGAGCACCGATCTTGGTGGTAATGAACTCGAACGCTGTCTTGGTGTAATAATCCAGCCCTCTGACGATCGAAGGATCCACAACATAGCTGATCCCCATAGCATCAAGATAGGACTTGAGATCCTCGAAATCCTTCTTGCAGTCATCGCACAGATAGTCGATCATCATCGGAGCGTCCTTGACGAGCTCGTGATCCTCAGGGGACTTGCAGTCGAGTATCCTCATCGGATTCTTATCGAATCTTGACTTGCATGTCTCACACAGGCAGTCATATTTAGGTCTGAGGAAATCCTGAAGCTTGCTGCGATAAACAGGTCTGCATTTCCTGCAGCCGACACTTGAGATGTGCAGCTCGATATCCTCGATACCCATTCTTTTCAGGAAATCGTGTCCGAGCGCGATGATCTCAGCATCAGCGAGCATGCTGGACGTCCCGAAATTCTCTATACCAAACTGGTGGAACTCTCTGAGTCTTCCTGCCTGAGGCTTTTCATATCTGAAGCATGGAGTGTTGTACCACACTTTGGTAGGCTGAGTCTCAGCATAGATGTTGTTCTCTATAAAAGCTCTTACAGCAGGTGAAGTTCCTTCCGGCTTGAGAGTTATGCTCCTGCCGCCCATATCGTTGAAAGTGTACATTTCTTTCTGAACGATATCCGTGGTATCACCGACACCGCGGTTGAAGAGTTCAGTAGCCTCAAAAACCGGAGTGCGTATCTCTTTGAAACCGTATTCAGAACAGATCTCTGCCCATTCTGATTCGATGTACTGCCATTTGAACGAATCAGCAGGCAGAACGTCTTTAGTGCCCTTCGGCGCTTTGATCGCCATATTATCCTCCGTAGTATTTATTCTTCCTTAAGAGCATCTCTTCGAAACGCTCACTATAGACCTTGTAATTGCTGACGTTAGGGACTCTTTCGAGCCTGTCTTCGTCAGGGTAGTATATCTTTCCGATAGCACCCGCGCCGAGCGCTATTATTGTCTGTTTTTCTTCCATTATCCTGATATTGTAGACCGAATGCTTGCCCGGTCTGCAGTATCCGACATTCTCCAGAGCACCCATCTGGTGCTTCTGTCTGTATATGTAGTACGGCGCGAAACCGGCTTCTTCGAGCCGTGACTCCGCGTATTCCACCATATCTGTTACCGTCTGTACATTCCTGCGGTAGTATTCAGGGTCATTATCTCTGAGCCTGGATCCTTTCTTGACCGACAGCGTATGAACGGTTATGTTATTGGCGCCAAGACCGAGTATCTCCTCGAGCGTAGCCTTGAAATCATCAAGATCTTCACCCGGAAGTCCCGCGATGAGATCAGCATTGATGACATCGAATCCGTATCCGGAAGCAAGTCTGTAGCCGTTCCTGATATCTTCAGAAGTATGATCTCTTCCGATGCGCCTCAGAGTATCATCCTTCATTGACTGCGGGTTGATACTGATCCTGTTGATTCCCGCGTCCTTCATCGCCTGCAGCTTGTCAGGGGTTATAGTATCAGGTCTACCGGCTTCGATAGTGAACTCTATCGATCCCGGATCGATA
>SVCR01000120.1 GCA_015058265.1 Clostridiales bacterium | reverse complement strand
TCATCAGCGTATTCAAGATCTCCGCCGACCGGGATCCCATGAGCGATCCTGGTCACTTTGATCCCTGCAGGTTTCAGCAGTCTGGAAATATATATTGCAGTAGCCTCTCCCTCGATATTCGGATTGGTGGCTATGATGATCTCCTTCACGTCATCATTTCCCTGCAGTCTTGTTATGAGCGACTTCAGATTGATATCATTAGGGCCGATACCTTCTGCAGGCGAAATAGCTCCGTGAAGAACATGGTACAATCCGTTGTACTCTCTGATCCTCTCCATGGCGACCACATCCTGAGGTGTCTCCACAACACATATCACCGACTGATCGTGGCTCTCATCAGAACATATGAGGCACTTCTCCCGGTCAGTCAGATTGCCGCAGACACTACAATAACGCAGAGACTTCTTGGCTCCGATAATTGCTTCGGCAAGACCCTCCGCTTCTCTGTCGCTCAAACTGAGGATATGAAAGGCCAGCCTCTGTGCAGTTTTTCCGCCTATTCCCGGAAGCTTGCCGAGTTCGTTTATCAGTTTGTTAAGTGATCTGGGATATTGCTTCATTTCCTTACAGGCCAAAGCCCATTCCGCCGAATCCGTTGAATCCGCCGGTGACCTTGTTCATCTCGCTCTCCTCGAGCTCCTCTATCTGTCTGATAGCTTCGTTCACAGCCGCCATGACCAGATCCTGCAGCATTTCAACATCATCAGGATCCACTACATCCTTGTCGATCTTAAGAGCAGTGATCTCTTTCTTTCCGTTGATTGTTACTTCAACAGCACCGCCTCCGGCTGTGGAGGTTACTTCCTTCTCAGCGAGCTCAGCCTGTGTCTGCTCCATCTCAGCCTGCATAGCCTGGAGCTGCTTGAGCTGCTTCTGCATATCATTTCCGCTTGGTCTGTTCTTAGGCTTCTTGCCTGCTCTCATACCTTTTCCCATTTTTACTATCTCCTGTTATTCTTTGATTTCCGGTCTTATTCCAAACAGGTCTTCAACGTCACTTATGACATCGCCTGTCCGTACATCTTCATCTATGATCACGGCTGCCTCATTGTCAGCTATGGCTGCCGCTTTACTGTTCTCCGAAGGGTCTCCTCCGCGCAAAGTGACAAACACATCCGATCCGTACAAGCCTTTGGCTGTTCTCGTGATATCACCGAGCTTATCATTTGCGATCCTGAGCTTTCCCGGTCTCACAATGACGGTCAGTTCTCCGGCTTCATATTCCGCGCCTCGTGAATGCCTCCCGACAAAGCTGTTGAAGCTCCTGTCATTTCGGGATATCTCACCGACTATGGTGCTCCACATCTGTACCGGATCACCGGCCTTCTCCCGCGGAGCAGATGTGATCATTTCTATCTCTTCAGTCATGCCGGCATCTGCCCGTTCGGCATGAGCGGAGTTGACACCCGGCTGATGTTCAGTCCGGATCTCCATATGAGATCCCATCTGCCGCGCCTGAGAACCTGCTATCTGAGGCTCTGCTTGCCTCCGGCGGATCGAAGCCTGCGACGGCTCGATCGATCCGGTTTCGAAACGGCCCGGCTCACCGCCTTGCTGCCTGCCGGCCGGAGCCTGATCAGCTCCGGATAGCCTGACTGCCGCAGTTTCGAGTAAGATACGCGGTCTTTCTGAATATCTGCCCAGATTGATGTATTCTGACAGAAGTCTTATAGCCTTCTCTATGTCACTCATCCTCAATCTGTCAGCCTGCGCGGATAATCTGGAAATATTTTCCGAGGATGACCCGAGTATTTTATCAGGCTTGGCGACATATTTGACCACCATCAGATTCCTGTAATGATTGAGCCAGTCCTTGAGGATCTGTCTGGCATCCTTGCCCCGCCTTATTATCTCATCGATATAGACGAATATCTTTCCGGTATCACCGCCGATCACTGCATCTGTCAGAGCCAGGAAGAAATCCTCCCCGGCAGCACCTGTATATTCCAGGACCAGACTTCTGTCCAGTGTCTTATCGCCCGCAGCGATGCACTGCTCCAGTATGCTGAGCGCATCTCTTACCGATCCGTCAGCTCTGAGCGCAATCGTCGTCAGCGCATCCTTAGTGACGCTGATACCTCTCTTGCTGCATATGCGGTCCATACCGGCTATGAGATCCTGCTCGGATACCCTCTTGAAATTAAGCTGCATGCAGCGGGAGCGGATAGTAGATCTTACCTTCTGCGGGTCAGTAGTCGCCAGAATAAACACAGCGTGTTCCGGCGGTTCCTCAAGCGTCTTGAGAAAAGCATTCTCAGCCGCCTGACTCAGCATGTGTACCTCGTCTATGATGTACACCTTATATCTTCCTACCGAAGGCGGATACTTGACCATCTCGATGATGGCCCTCAGATCATCTACCCCGTTATTCGAAGCAGCATCAAGCTCGATACAATCGACAAATCTCCCTTCTCTTACCGCCTCGCAGTTCGCGCAGTGTCCGCAGGGAATAGTGCTGCCGTCTTCAAGTATTGCACTGTCCGTTCCCGGTTCTCCTTCGATGCAGTTCAGAGCCTTGGCCAGGATCCTGGCGGTACTGGTCTTACCCGTTCCCCTCGTTCCCGAAAAAAGATAAGCCTGGCTCACCGTTCCCGTCCTGATCTGATTCTGAAGGATCCTGACGATGTGCTTCTGTCCTATTATATCTTCAAAAACTTCAGGCCTTTCTGCCCTGTAGAGTGCTGGCTGCATATCGTGATCTCCGGTGATGACACAATTTCTCTTCTAAAAAAAACCGCCGGCGGGCGGTCTGCAGTACGCAGAGGCTTGTCTGCGGCACACAAGGCTTACCGCTTAATGCTGCTACCTCTCGGTCCTGACATGGTTCACGGAGCCCTGTTGCGCAGGGCCCCCACGCACTGCAGGCCGCCCGCCGGCACTTTGGTATTATAACACAGGCGGGCATTACCTCTCAAGCCTTCGTGCAGGAAGAATAATGCTTATCTCACACGAAGATCGATCTGCCAATCAGTTTTTAAGTTCCTGATTTCATTACATAGTGATCAAGGGATCATGCCGGCAGATTAGTGAAGACTCTGTATATCGCCCTAACTGCCCTTCTGTAATCGTTTTCTCCGACCCCGACCTGAACACTTATCCTGTCAGGTGCATGGTCTACGAATCTTATATTGATATGCTCTGCTGAGAGAGCCTCAAATATCTTGACAGCTACGGAAATCGTTCCGCTTATATTCCTTCCTACAACCGTGACAGCAGCCAGTCCTGTGGATATATCTATATCATCGGCTCCTGTTACTTGTTTAAGCTCGTCAGACAGATCATCTATGCAGTCTCTTACCGCATTAGCGTCAACTACAAGGGCTATCGAGTCCGGTCCGACTTGCTGCCCTGCTATCTTTATATCACGTTCAGACATCACATTATCTATCTTCGAAATGATGCTGTGGTCATTATTGAGCCTGTCTTTTTCAATAAGAATAGATGCGAAACCGGTACGCCCTGTGATGCCTGATATCTTGAGCGGCGACTCATAGAAATCCGCATTCTTGACGATCATAGTCCCCGGCTTGTCAGGCTCAGCAGTGCTGCGGATATTTATAGGAATACCGAGTCTCCTCACCGGCGAAACAGCATCCTCGTGCAGCACCTCCGCACCTCTCAGCGCAAGCTCCCTTATCTCACGATACACAAGGACCGGCACTGTCAGAGGATCCCTGACTATCTTAGGATCAGCCATCAGCAGCCCTGCTACATCAGTCCAGTTCTCATACAGATCCGCTTTGATCCCCGCTGCCAGGATCGCTCCTGTAATGTCAGAACCGCCTCTGGCAAATGTATAGATCCTGTTCTCATGGTCAGCGCCGTAGAAACCCGGAACGACCGCATTATCATGATGTCTGAGTTCTGCAGCGATAAGGCCGCGGCTTTCAGCCTTAGAATACTCTCCGTCCTCGTCAAATCTCAGCAGATCTGCTGCGTCAACAAAATCATATCCAAGATATTCAGCAACTATCTTCGCACACAGATATTCGCCCCTGCTTGCCAGATAGGCTATTTTATTTCTGCTGCCTTCTTTCATTCCGGAGGCATTCGCTCTAATAATGTTGATCTCCTTCTCGATGTCTATATCAAGACCGAGTCCCGCAGCTATATTCCCGAATCTCGCCGCTGTGATATCCAGATTCTTCTCAAACACAGCTCCATCTTTAGCTGCCTCAATGAGGATATCTGTTATCTTGCGATCATCAGCGCTCCTTTTTCCCGGAGCAGAAACTACTATTATCTTCCTCGCAGGATCATTCTTTATGATCTCCGCGCATTTTTTGATCTTATCAGCATCAGACAGTGATGATCCGCCGAATTTAGCTACAGTCATATCCGATCTGTTGCGTAATACAGGCGCAAGATCCTCGGATGAAATGAGTCTCAGATCGTACGGTGTTGACTGATATACGAAATAGTTCAGCCAATTGGAGTAGATAAGATTCGCGCACGATCTCCATATAACGACAGGCTCCCTGCTGTCATCATCATCCGGGAAGTAGTTGACCGGGATCTCCGGAGACAACCCTACATCCTTGTCCCTCAAATACTCCTTTAGCAGAGTATCAGCATCATATTCCGAATGACCCATCACGAATATCTGCCTGTCATTAGTTGACTTTATACAGAAAACACCCGCCTCATCTGAACTCGCAAGGATCTTGAGCTCGGGTATCTTCTCTATATCCTCGCGCAGGACCGTTGTATTCCTGGAATGCGGCACATAGAATTCGTCATCAAATCCTCTGAACAGCATGCCCTTCTTATAGTCCAGATGATGTTTGTATACTCCTGACAGCTTCTTAGGCAGCATGTGCTTCTGTATCCCGTAATGATAATACAATGCCGCCTGAGCGCCCCAGCATATATGGAACGTGCTGTGAACATGAGTCTTGGACCATTCCATGATCTCGCACAGCTCATCCCAGTAGTCAACCTCTTCAAATTCAAGGTGTTCAACAGGAGCCCCTGTTATCACCATACCGTCAAAGTTCCTGTCTCTTACCTCATCAAACGTCTTGTAAAACGCTATCATATGCTCTTCAGATATATTTGTTGCCTTATGAGTCGCAGTCTGAAGTAGCTCCAGTTCTATCTGAAGAGGAGTGTTCCCCAGCAGTCTTGTAAGCTGGGTCTCAGTCTCGATCTTGGTAGGCATCAAATTGAGCATCAGTATTCTGAGAGGACGTACATCCTGCGTGATAGCTCTTGTATCCGTCATGACGAATACATTTTCATTGGTCAGCGTATCTATCGCAGGAAGATCATTAGGAACTTTGATAGGCATTTTCCGTTTCTCCTTCTATTCTGCCGGTCAAACTGTACTTTGATGAACATGACCCGACCATCCGTTCAATAATATCATAAGGCAACATCATATCCAACATTAGTTATCTTCATATCACAAAAAGGGACGCAGATTCCTCTGCGCCCCTTGATAATTACTGCTTTTCAGCGTACAGCCTATACGAGCTCGAGATAAACTACCTCAGCATTATCTCCCTGTCTAGGTCCGAGCTTGAGAGTTCTTGTATATCCGCCGTTACGCTCCTGATACTTAGGTGCGATCTCATCAAACAGCTTTGTCACAACGTCCTCATCAAATACATACTCGAGAACCTGTCTTCTTGCGTGAAGGTCTCCCTTCTTAGCGATCGTGATCAGCTTCTCAGCCTGACGACCGGCTTCCTTGGCTCTCATATCAGTAGTTGTGATTCTTCCTTCTCTGAAAAGATCGGTTACCAGGTTTCTCAGCATGGATTTTCTGTGTGCAGAATTTCTGCCCAGCTTCTTAT
>SVCR01000119.1 GCA_015058265.1 Clostridiales bacterium | reverse complement strand
GTCTCTTGACTCCCTTGACCGGAGTACCGTCCTCTGCGAGGTCAAAGCTCTTGGCGCCGAGCGTTACATGCTGGTACAGCTTGACATGCTCGCCTATCACAGAGGACGGTACTCCGGTCAAGGGAGTCAAGAGACATCCTAATATAGGAAACAACGTCGTTATATATGCCGGTGCTACGATACTCGGAGGCGATACCAGTATCGGAGATGACTGCGTAGTCGGCGGTAATGTATGGCTCACACATTCGCTCGAAGCCGGCAAGACCATCACCAACAAGTCTTCAGGCCAGCAGCTTTACCAGGGAAGACGGGAAGTCGAGAGCGGCAATGTCATTCTTAATGCTGACAACTCAGCGCTGTTTATCTGATCTGCGATCCGGATACAAAGAGGGACCTTATGTATGACATAGGTTGTTCTGTTATAGGCGGATACGGAGAAAACATCACTCTATCTTTATAGTGTTATTATTGATGCCGAACTGCATTTCTGCTATAATTTGCGAAGTGCAGTTTTTTACTGCCTGCGACCTGGGGGTAGATAGGTGCTGGTGTGCCTCGCGGTCTTCAAAACCGTTGTAAGGGGTTAGGAGCCTCTCGGGTGGGTTCGATTCCCACATACTCCCGCCACTTTGATTCCAGGAGGTCGGAGAAAATGAAGAAAAATGAATTATTGAGAAGACTCCCTAAGATAGATGAAGTTCTTAAAGAGGAGTCTCTTGTTGTTTTGGCTGAAGAAAACGGAGGCAAGCAGGTTACCGAAGCGGTCAGGGAGGTCATTGCCGGGCTCAGGAGCCGCATACTCTCGATGGACGAGGACGCGAAGTTTGATATTGCTGAGCTTTCCTGTGATGTCGTTGCGAAGGCTGCGATCGGGAGATTCGAAGAGAATTCAAGATTCAATCTCTTTCCGGTCATAAACGCAACAGGGACTATACTTCACACCAATCTCGGCAGAGCACCGCTCAGTGCAGGTGCTGCGGATAATGTTACTAAGGTATCCGCGGGGTATTCTGATCTGGAATACAATGTTCCTGCCGGCAAGCGCGGTTCAAGACATGACCTGGTGGGTGATCTCATAGCGGAACTCACCGGAGCTGAAGACGCGATGGTCGTGAACAATAATGCTGCTGCAACTATGATAGTTCTTGCTTCAATGGGCAAGGGCAAAGAGATCATCGTATCCAGAAGCGAGCTTGTCGAGATCGGGGGAGCATTCAGGATTCCTGACATCATGGTGCAGTCCGGCGCATTCCTTCAGGAAGTCGGAACGAGCAACAAGACAAAGCCGTCAGACTACGAGAAGGCGATCATGACCGCTGAGGACATCAGGAACTATGATCCGGCTTCGGATCCTCGCCACGCCTTGAGATTTGAGACCGGCGCGCTCATGAAGGTCCACAAATCCAACTACGATATCGTCGGATTTACAGAAGAAGCGGAGCTTGAAGATCTGGTAGAGATCGGTAGAAAGAACGACCTTCCTGTCATCTTTGATATGGGGAACGGTCTCATGCTCGACATGTCAGAGTTCGGCCTGCATGAGCCTAATGTCCCGGCAGCTCTCGCGACTGGTATAGATGTCATCCTCTTCAGCGGAGATAAACTGCTCGGAGGCCCTCAGGCCGGTATCATAGCAGGAAAGAAGAAGTATATAAGCCGGATGAAGAAACATCCTCTGGCAAGAGCCATGAGAGTTGACAAGATGACATTCGCTGCTCTGGAAGCGACCCTTGCTGAATACAAGGATCCGGAGAGAGCTCTTAAGAATATTCCGGTCCTGAACATGATCTCGTCGACATCCGAGTCGATGAAAGAAAGGGCTGAACGTCTTGTTGAGGCGATAAGCAAAGTCAATAAAGATCTTGTTCTTGAGATAGTACCTGTTGAAGACCAGATCGGCGGCGGATCAGCACCATCTGTAAGACTTCCGGGATGGGCGGTAGCCGTTTATGACAAGAACAGATCTGCTGACGGAATAGAGAGAAAGCTGCGCAAAGCGGATATTCCTGTTATCGCAAGGATCAACGAAGACCGTCTGCTGCTGTGTGTAAGGACGATCGCAGACGGAGAAACGGAGACAGTAGCTGAAGCGTTCAGATGATCAGCTGCCGGATCTGCAAATAATTGAAGAAAAAAGGGAAGAGTATGAAAAACATCATAATCGGGACCGCAGGTCACGTCGATCACGGAAAGACAAGGCTGATAAAGGCTCTTTCGGGTATTGACACTGACCGCCTCGAAGAAGAGAAGAAGCGCGGGATAACAATTGAACTCGGCTTTGCCCATATACCTAATGATGCGGGATACAACATCGGAGTTATCGATGTGCCCGGACATGAGAAATTCATAAAGAACATGCTGGCCGGAATAGGCGGCATAGACTTTGTGCTGTTTGTAGTTGCCGCAGATGAGGGAATAATGCCTCAGACGAGAGAGCATTTTGAGATTCTGCAGGCTTTGGGCATAGATGATGGTATTATCGCGATTACCAAGACCGATATGGTGGATGAGGAATGGCTTGAACTCCTCAAGGAGGAGGTCGATGATTATTTCAAGGGCTCGTTCCTTGAAGGCAAGCCTGTCATCCCTGTCAGTTCAGCGACAGGAGAGAATGTCGAACTGCTGAGGGAAGAGATAATCAAGAAATGCGATCGCCCTAATAAGAGGCGTGAAGAAGCGGAACTGTTCCGTCTTCCTATTGACAGAGTGTTTACCATGTCCGGTTTCGGAACGGTCGTTACCGGGACGTTGATGGACGGAACTGTCAGTACCGGAGATGATGTATTCATATATCCTAAGGGAAAGAAAGCAAGGATCCGCGGAATACAGACTTATGGGGTCAGCACCAATGCCGCTGTTGCCGGACAGAGGACTGCGATCAATCTGTCAGGGATCAACAAAGAGGATATCGACAGAGGGGATGTGCTTGCGGCAGCTGATGCTGTCAGTGTAACCATGATGCTGGACGTCAAGCTGAAGCTGTTCAGCTCCACAGACAGGACTGTCCTCAATAACAGCAGGGTGCATCTCTACACCGGGTCAAGTGAAGTTCTCGCCAAGGTCATCCTGCTGGACAGGGATTCCTTGTCTGCGGGAGAAGAGACTTATGTCCAGCTCAGACTTGAAGAACCGGTCGCCGTACGCAGGGGAGACAGATTCATAATAAGATTCTATTCCCCTATCATTACTGTCGGCGGAGGAGTCATCCTTGACGTCCTTCCTGCAAAGCACAAGCGTAACAGAGAAGAAGTCCTTGCAGGGCTGCAGGTAATAGAGAATGGCGGCTTGCAGGATCTTATCAGCGTAAAGACCGGCGAAAGGCGGTTCGTAACCGAATCGCAGCTCGCTGCGGAACTTGGTATCCTGAAGAGTGAGATGAAAGCTGCTGATGATTCCGCTGTCAAGGAAGGCCGACTGGTGAGGCTGAACGACGGAACACTTATAAGCAGTGTTAAATTCAATAGGCTCAGCGGCGATATTGAGAAGATCATCAACGAATACCACAGTCATAATCCTCTTGCTGACGGTATCCCAAGGCAGGAGCTGCTTTCAAGGCTGAAAGATACATGGCATATAAATGACGATAAGCTCATCCAGGCAATCGTGAAGTGTCTGCTGGAGAGAGGCGTCATTGTGGACAGAGGCAAGAATATAGCTCTGAGCGGGTTCAAAATAGAATATACGCCGAAGCAGCTCGAACTGAAGAAGAAGATCGGGGATATGTACAGGCAAGCCGGTCTTGATATGATCAAGACAGAAGAGTTTTATTCTATGGATAAAAACAAAGGCGTAATAAACGCGATCCTGGATGATCTCACAGAAGAGGGCGTGATCCGCAAGGTGAATCCTTCCTATTATATAGAGACTGCATCATGGGACAAAGCAGTAGATGTGGCTTTGTCTTTCGGTGATGAATTCTCTATCGCTGAATTCAGGGACAGGCTGGGAACGTCAAGAAAGTATGCCTCCGAATTGCTTCCTGCAATGGATAAAGAAGGCATAACCGTGTTCGATGGAAACACCAGGACTGTGGTCAGGAAGAAGAAATAATAATACGGTGAAAATGGAGAGAATCATAGAAAAAAGATCTACCAGAATGATCTCCTTTGTGGCTGCAGTTCTTCTTGCTGCATCTCTGCTGCTGCAGGGATGTGCAGGGAACGGCGCTGAATCCACAGTCAAGGCAGACCTTGAAGCTCTCAGGAATGCTGAGATCGATAAGCAGGTATCTGAGGAACTTGAAGGTATGCTGAGCGCGTCCGGAAGAGAAGATCTTAAAACTGTTCTGGGAAAGATCGGAGAATTTGAATATGAAATAACCGACAGCCATCCATCTGAGGGCGATGAAAGTGAGGAAATCGTAACTGTCCGCATAAAAACTTACAGCTTCGGCTGGGAGTATTTGAGGACCTGGAACGGATATCTGGAAGATAAGAATGAAGAGGAATTCGACCAGAAGGAGTTCTACGATATGCTCATGAAGAATCTCAGCGGTCTGGAATCAAAGTCATATTATAAAGATGTTGAGATCGAATGCACTGATGACGGAGACGGAGAGTGGCAGTCGGATGCTTCTTATAATAAAGAACTGAAAGATGCCATTCTCGGGGGTATGCTGACAGAGATTGAGGCGCTTGCGGATCTGTGACATTGTAAATAGGGATTTTTTTGGTTATTGGTGTTTACAGTGAACGGCAAAGTGCTATAATACTGCTTGATGTCCTGCCGTTCGAAGGCGGACAGTATATTGTAATCAATGGAGGAATGAAATGATCGAGAACAGAATCAATCCGTTTATGAGTCCTGATGATGCAGGAAGTGGAGCTCCGGATGAAAACTGCACACATGACTGCAGCAGCTGCGGTGTTGACTGCCCATCAAGAGACGGCGGCATCCAGAAGGCGAAGCTCAATGAACACAGTTCAGTCAAGAAGGTGATCGGCGTTGTCAGCGGAAAAGGCGGCGTTGGAAAGTCAATGGTCACAGCACTTTCAGCTCTTGCGGCTACAAGAGATGGCTTCAAAACAGGAATCATGGACGCAGATATCACCGGACCTTCGATCCCTAAGATGTTCGGAGTCCATTCGAAAGCAGTAGGCTCTGAGTTCGGGATCCTTCCTGAAGTTACACCGACGGAGATCAGCTTGATGTCCATCAATCTCCTTACTGAGAACGAGACTGACCCTGTAGTCTGGAGAGGTCCTGTTATCGCCGGTGTTGTTGAGCAGTTCTGGACTGATGTATGCTGGGGCGATCTCGATGTCCTCTTTATAGATATGCCGCCAGGAACAGGTGATGTTCCTCTGACAGTATTCCAGTCGATCCCTATTGACGGAATCATCGTGGTAACATCTCCTCAGGACCTTGTCAGCATGATCGTTGCTAAGGCCGTAAACATGGCAAGGCTTATGAATATTCCGGTACTTGGTCTTGTTGAGAACATGAGCTATATCACTTGCCCTGACTGCGGACGTAAGATCGAAATGTTCGGACCTAGCCAGGCTGAGGCTGTTGCTGTTGCGAACGGCATCAAGCTGCTGGAGAGACTTCCTATCGATCCTGTTCTGTCACAGGAAGCTGATATGGGTAAGATCGAATTCAATGAGGGCACTCAGATGGAGTCCATTCTCGGAGTCCTGGATGAGCTCGGACTGAAGAAATAATATATATAAAATACAGAGACCGCGTCCCATGTGCATAACATGAGGACAGTAGTGTTTACGGGTGGAGGGCACTTTATTGAGCGAACTGATCAGACTTGAATCCATAGTCAAGAAATTTGATGACACTGTGGTGCTT